>NZ_JBHULV010000047.1:0-109972 GCF_042684645.1 Pedobacter alpinus | reverse complement strand
GGTTTCGCAACTCAAAATTAGAATTATACAGGCCTTTTTTGTATATTATTTGTTCGGACAGTTATGTTTTGCTATAGCAAAAAATGTAACCCAAAGAAAACAGTTAGAAAACCAAAAAGAGGAGCTATTTGCAGAAATATCAAAAATTAATCAAGATTTAGAAAATTTTGCTCGTATGGCTTCTCATAATTTAAGATCGCCGGTAGCAAATATTTTGGGATTATTTGATTTGATAGATTATTCTGAAATAGAAAATAAAGACACATTAAACATCATTAACCTAATAAAAAAATCAACCCAAAAGGTTAGTGCTACTTTGGAAGAATATATTAATGAGTTGGTTAAAAAAGAAACCCATCCTCAATTAAATATTCAAGAAATAAGAATTAGTGAATGTTTAAACATTGTAATTCAATCTGTTAGTGGTTTAATTAATCAAAATAATGCTAAAATAGAACAAGATTTTACAGCGTTTGATAAAATAGATTTTAATAAAAGTTATTTTGAAAGCGTTTTGTTAAATTTATTAACCAATGCGCTCAAATATAAAAAACCTAAATCTGATCCTCAAATTACTTTCAAAACCATTTGTAATGGTAATATAAAGCAATTAGAAGTATCTGATAAAGGAATAGGTCTAGACTTAGAACGTTTTAAAAATAAAATATTTGGGTTAAACCAAACATTTCATGGCAATAAAGATGCGAAAGGCGTAGGTTTGTTTTTAGTAAAAAAACATATTACTGATATGGGTGGGGATATCACCATTGAAAGCAAGAAAAATGAAGGAGCAAAATTCATAATTACTTTCAAAAGCTAAATGTGATTTTTACAATATGGATATAGCTTCTTACTAGATAAGACAAAATAAGGTTCGATAATTAATTTTACCGAACCTTTTTTTATAATTATTTTAAGTTATTCAATGCTTCTGCAATTCTTTTGCAGGCTTCTTTTAACTCATCTTCAGATGCAGCGTAAGAAATTCTGATACATTTTTCGTTACCAAATGCTTCACCAGTTACTGTAGATACATGTGCAGTATTTAAAAGATATAAAGAAATATCTTCGGCATTGTTTAAAGTTGCACCATTTACAGATTTTCCAAAGAAAGAAGAAACATCTGGGAAAAAGTAAAAAGCACCATCTGGTAAATTAACTTTTACACCTTCAATTTTGCTCAATAAATCGTAAACAATTCCTCTTCTTTTTAAAAAAGCATCACGCATTTCATGTACTTCTTTTAAACCACCATTTAAAGCAGCAACACCAGCTTTTTGGGTAATAGAACAAGTTCCAGAAGTAATTTGGCCTTGTAGTTTGTCAGCAGCGTCAGAAATCTCTTTTGGAGCAGCTAAATAGCCAATTCTCCAACCCGTCATTGCGTAAGCTTTAGAAAAACCATTTACTAAAATAGTTCTGTCTTTTACAGATGCAAACTCAGCTATAGAAACATGACCACCAATAAAATTGATGTGCTCATAAATCTCGTCAGATAAAATGTAAATGTTTGGGTGTTTTTCAAAAACTGCAACTAATGCTGCTAGCTCTTCTCTGCTATAAACACTACCTGTAGGATTACAAGGAGAAGAAAACATAAACATTTTAGTTTTCGGAGTAATTGCGGCTTCTAATTCTGCAGCAGTAATTTTGAAGTTATTTTCTGCAGTGGCGTTAATATACACAGATTCTCCTTCAGCTAATTTTACCATTTCTGAGTAAGAAACCCAGTAAGGAGTAGGTATAATAACCTCATCACCCGGATTAAGCATTACCATTAAGGCATTAGCTAAAGCTTGTTTTGCACCTGTAGAAACAACAATTTGATCAAAATTATAATCTAAATTGTTTTCTCTTTTTAACTTGTCAGCAATTGCTTTTCTTAAATCTGGGTAACCAGAAACTGGAGTATAGTAGGTGAAATTTTTTTCCATAGCTTCAACCGCAGCGTCCTTAATAAATTGCGGAGTATGGAAATCAGGCTCACCAAAACTCAAGTTGATTACATTGATTCCTTTTGCAGAAAGTTCTCGGCCTAATTTGGCCATTTTAATAGTCTGGGACTCTGCCAGATTATTGATTCTATTTGATAAAATACTCATGGTTTAAGTTGAACCGCAAATATATAAAAATTGTTTTTATGAGGTAATGGAATCTAAAATCTATAAGTTTGTAAATTAAAAATAATTACAAAATTTACTTTGCAGCCAAAACTAAAAATTATTCTTGCCTCTCTTTTAATAAGCATTGTATTAATGCTATTAAAGTTTCTTGCTTACTTTATAACACATTCAAATGCAATTTTAACAGATGCAGCAGAGAGTATTGTTAATGTATTAGCTAGTGGTTTTGCTTTTTATAGCGTTTATTTAGCGGCAATGCCAAAAGATAAAAACCATCCATACGGACATGGTAAAATTGAGTTTTTTTCTGCTTTTGTTGAGGGTACACTCATCATTATTGCTGGTTTAGTAATTATTATTAAATCTGTTTTTAATTTAATTTATCCTCAAAATATAGTACAAATTTTAGACGGAACACTCATAATTGGCTTTACAGGATTAGTAAATGGCTTGTTAGGTTGGTACTTAATTGCAAAAAGCAAAACATTAAATTCTATCACTATACAAGCAGATGGTAAGCACTTAATAACTGATGCTATTAGTAGTTTTGGATTGGTTTTAGGTTTGATATTAATCTATTTTACAAATTTAAATTATCTTGATTCTGTTATCTCCATAGCTTTAGGATTTTTTATCATTTACAATGGTTATCGCTTAACTCGCAAGTCTGTAGGTGGCTTAATGGATGAGTCTGACTTAAAAGCCTTAACTGGCTTAGTAAGTTACCTAAATCAAAATAGGCAGCCAAGCTGGATTGATATTCATAATTTAAGAATGCAACATTATGGTGCTGATATTCATATAGATTGCCATGTTACTTTACCGTATTATTTCGATTTAAACAGGGTACATCAAGAGGTTTCAAATATTGATGATTTAATTAGTAAAAATATAAACGACCAAACAGAGTTTTTTATTCATGCAGACCCATGCTTACCAAAATGTTGCCATTATTGTAGTTTAGAAAATTGCAATGTAAGGCAAGAACCACAAACTAAAATCATAACATGGCGTTTAGATAATGTAACTAAAAATCAAAAACATTTTGAACAATAATGAGTGATAATAAATTTAACATTAGGGTTTATGGTTTATTAATTAATAATAATAACCAGATTTTATTAAGCGATGAAGAAATTAACGGAGTTCGTTTTATAAAATTCCCTGGTGGAGGCTTAGAATTTGGCGAAGGTTTAAAAGATGCGCTAAAAAGAGAATTTATTGAAGAATGCGATTTAGCAATTGAAGTAACAGAACATTTTTACACCACAGATTTTTTTGTAGAATCTGTTTTTGGTGGCGGCCAGTTAATTTCTGTTTATTATTTGGTTAAACCGATTGGAGAAATGCTTTTTAAAATCTCCAATTGCCAGTATGATTTTGATGGTCAAGATGGAATAAGTAAGCAATGTTTTAGGTTTGTAGCTATTGATGAATTATCTGATAATTCACTTACATTTCCTGTTGATAAACATGTAGTTAAATTATTGAATAATAAGTTTTTATGAGTAATATAGTTGAAAAAGATTTAAATACCATTTGGCATCCATACACTCAAATGAAAACGGCGGACAAACCAATTGCTATTGTAAAGGGAGAAGGTGTTTATTTATTTACAGAAACTGGTGAAAAAATTATTGATGCAGTTTCATCTTGGTGGGTAAATATTCATGGACATAGCCATCCATACATTGCTCAAAAGGTATTTGAACAGCTGCAAACATTAGAACATGTAATTTTCGCAGGCTTTACGCATCCGCAAGCTGTAAACCTGGCCGAGAATTTATTGAGTATTATTCCCAAAAATCAAGCTAAAATATTTTTCTCTGACAACGGGTCAACAGCTGTTGAGGTTGCTATTAAAATGTGCTTACAGTTTTGGAATAATAAAGCAGAAAAAAGAACTAAAATATTAGCCTTTAATAATGCTTACCATGGCGATACATTTGGTGCAATGGCAGTAAGCGGAAGAAGTGCTTTTACAGCTCCTTTTGACACTTTATTATTTGATGTAGAATTTATTGATTTACCTAACGAAGAGAATATTTCATATCTCAAATCTCAAATCTCAAAACACAAATCTCAATTAGCTTGCTTTATTTTTGAACCTTTAGTTCAAGGTGCTGGTGGGATGTTGATGTATGAAGCTAAATATTTAGATGAATTAATTAAGCATTGCCGAAATGAAAATGTTTTAACCATTGCAGATGAGGTAATGACTGGCTTTGGGCGTACAGGAAAACTTTTTGCATCAGACCACTTACTTAATAAAGCAGATTTGATGTGTTTTTCTAAAGGATTAACAGGCGGCACAATGCCTTTAGGTATTACATCTTGTACACAAGAAATTTACGATGCTTTTTTATCAGATGATAAACTAAAAACCTTATTTCATGGGCATTCATTTACAGCAAACCCAGTAGCTTGCGCAGCAGCAAATGCCAGTTTCGATATTTTAATGCAAGCAGAAACGCAGCAAAATTTAGATAGAATATCCGCAAAACACGCTCAATTTTTAGAGCAAATAAAATTGCATCCAAGAGTTAAAAAATCAAGACAATGTGGTACAATTGTGGTGTTAGAATGGAATGTAGAAGGAACTTCTTACTTTAACAACATAAGAGACACCCTTTATAATCACTTTTTAAGTAAAGGAATTATTCTGCGTCCTTTGGGTAATATCATTTACATAATGCCTCCGTACTGTATATCAAATGATGATTTAGATTATATTTACAATGAAATTAAAGCCGCTTTAAATAAATTCTAAGCTGTTTTAGGGCTTTTCTTTTGAAAGCTGTAAATTAAATAAACTAAGGTTGGTAAAATAAAAATACTCCCTAATAATAAAGCCCAACCTAAGGCTTCAATAGTTTTAGCATTTCCTTGTTCTTCTAATAAAGAAAGATGATTGCCGTTTTTCAATAAAACAATGTTTGGGTAATGTTTCCAAGTGGTGATCAATAAAATCATAGTAACTTGGAAACCCGCCAAAACTCGCATTATATTGGTGTATTTGCTGTTCCAAATCATCCATAATATAACTACAGATATGGTTGCTAATGTAAAAGCGACTACACCAACCGTATTATCAAAGACCCAATTTATTAATGGGATTTTTTCGTAAACCGAAGCTAAAAAAACCAAACCACCAGCAATTACAGCTGCAACATTAAAAAATTTAGCTTTCTTAATAAAACGTTGTTTTTCTGTTTCATCGGTTGTTTGTCCAATAATAAAAACTGCCGCTAAAAAACCACAGATGGCCACAGTAAATAAGCCAACACTAAAAGAAAAAACATTAAACCAGCTCATCACATATGCATCTACAAAGTTGTTTGCATCAGTATCAATTCTTCTTGCAACAGTTCCACCAGCTATTATCCCTAAAAACAGCGGAGTAATAAAACTAGAGTACACAAATATTTTATTGTAGATATGCTGCATTTCATCCTTAACTGCATCATAATGCCTAAATGTAAAGGCAGTACCTCTGGCAATAATCCCTAACAACATCAGCAATAAAGGAATATGCATATAGGTTGACATGGTGGTATAAATGCTAGGAAAGCCCACAAAAAGTATAACTATGGCAATAATTAACCACATGTGGTTGGCTTCCCAGATAGGACCAATAGCTCTATACATTGTTTTTCTGGTTTTACTTTTATTCTTATCTGATGTAAAAAGTTCTAGAATACCAGCACCAAAATCTGCTCCACCTAAAATTAAATAGAGTAAAATGGCTGTCCATAAAAAAAACATCACTACATATAACATCATTCTTTTAGGAGTTTAAGGTAAATCATATAGTTTAGGAACCATTTTTATTTGGCGATAAAGCATAAATGCAACTATAATAGAAAGAGAAACATACACTGCACTAAACAGGTAAAAGGAATAAGCAATTCCGGGCATAGGCGTTACTGCATCTGCTGTTCGCATAATGCCTTTAATAATCCATGGTTGGCGACCAACTTCGGTAACTGTCCAGCCTGCTTCAACGGCTATAAAACCTAATGGAGTAGCTAATACAAACAATTGGAGTAACCATTTTTGCTGCAACCAATTTTTCTTTTTCCAAAGCGCAATAAAATATGCTAACGAAATTGCCATTAGTAACATGCCAATACCAACCATAATTTGAAACGCATAATGTGTGATTGCTACTGGAGGTTGGTTTTCTTTTGGGATATCATTTAAACCTGTTACTTTAGCGTTAAAATCGCCATGAGCCATAAAGCTTAGCACCCCCGGGATTTTAATTGCATAATCTACTTTTTTCTCTTCGATATTTGGAATACCACCAATTATTAATGATGCAGATTTTTCTGTTTCAAAATGAGCTTCCATTGCCGCTAATTTTGCAGGCTGGTTTTTTGCAACAAACTTTGCAGATATATCGCCACTTAAAGGTTGAAGCACAGCAGCAATAGTCCCAAAAATAGCCGCAATTTTAAAAGACTTGGTATGAAAATCTATACTCTGTTTTTTCAAAATCATTAAAGAATGTACGCCAGCAACCGCAAAACCTGTTGCTGCAAATGCCGCAATGCACATGTGTAAAGCTTGCGAAAACCACGCATCGTTAAACATTGCTGCAATTGGATCTATATTTAAATATTTGCCGTCTATGTAATCAAATCCTGTTGGGCTGTTCATCCAAGCATTTGCAGCCACTACTAAAATTCCTGACAGCAATCCACTAACACCAACAACAACGCCTGTAAACCAATGAAACCATTTGTTAAACCTATCCCAACCGTAAAGAAAGAAGCCTAAAGCAATTGCTTCAATAAAAAAGGCAGTTCCTTCTAAAGAAAATGGCATCCCGAAAATTGGGCCAGCATGTAGCATAAACTTAGGCCATAATAAACCTAATTCGAAAGATAAAACTGTACCTGATACTGCGCCAGTAGCAAAAAATATAGCAACGCCCTTGCTCCAAGCATTTGTGATATTTCTATAAACTATTTTATTTGTTTTTAGATACAGGTAATGTGAGACAGCCATAAAAAAAGGCATAACCATACCAATACAAGAAAATATGATATGAAAGCCTAAGGATAAGGCCATTTGCGAACGAGCAGCTAAAAAGTCATCCATTTATTACGATTTTATTGTGTAACAAAACTAATCATAAACAATGATTTGCATTAAATTATCAAGACGTTCTTTTTATTTATAGTGATTATGAATTGAGATTCATTTTGTATTCATTTTTTAGGAATATCTAATTCTTTTATCTTTAAACCATGAAACCTCAAAAATTCTCCATCACAGCCAGATTGCAAAGTTTTAAATATGCTTTTGATGGTTTTAAAGAGTTTATAAAAACAGAGCATAATGCTCGCTTACATTTATTTTTTACGCTTTTGGTTATTTTATCCGGTTTCTATTTTGGGCTTAATAAAACAGAGTGGATAATTATTGTTTTTGCAATTGCTATAGTTTTTATCACCGAAATTTTAAACACAAGTATTGAGAAAATAGCTGATTTTATTTGCACAACGGAAAACTCGAAAATTAAGAAAATTAAAGATTTAGCCGCCTTAGCAGTATTAATAAGTGCTTTAATGGCTATAGTAATAGGCTTAATAATTTTTTTACCTAAAATATTACAACAATTTAATTTTTAGTATTTTAAAGTACCTCATTTAAATCATTTATTAAATCATCAATATGTTCTAAACCTACAGAAACTCTCAATAAATTTTTTGGAGTTTTTGTATCTGGTCCTTCAACAGAATAACGGTGTTCTATCAAACTTTCAACTCCACCTAAACTAGTAGCTTGGGTAAATATTTTTAATCCATTAACTACTTGTCGGGCTTTTTCTTCGCCATCTTTTAATAAAAAAGAAAGCATACCGCCATAAGAAAGCATTTGCTGTTTAGCTAAATCATGCTGAGGATGAGATACTAATCCTGGGTAATATACTTCTGAAACTGCTGGATGATTGTCTAAGAAATTAGCTAATTTTGTAGCATTTTCAACATGCCCACGCATACGGTAAGGTAAAGTTTTAATACCTCTAGTCACTAAATAACAATCAAAAGGAGAGGGGATTGCGCCACCATAACCTTGTACAATTTTTATTTTTTGCCAAAACTCAGTGTCTTCTTTGGTAATTAATGCACCACCAGATACATCACTATGTCCATTTAAAAATTTAGTTGTTGAATGCATCACTATATCAGCCCCTAAGCTTAAAGGTTGTTGGCAAATAGGAGAGGCAAATGTATTATCAACCACAAATGTAAGCTGGTGCTCCTTTGCAATGTGAGCTACAGTTGCAATATCACAAAGTTTCAATAAAGGATTTGATGGAGTTTCTGCCCAAATCAATTTTGTTTCTCTTTTAATGGTGTTAAATATCAATTCGATATCTGTGAAATCAATAAAATCAAAAGTTAAAATACCATTAAACATTAGTTTCAATTGATTTCTTAAACCGTGATACATATCATCTGGGCAAATAATATGACTACCCGGTTCTAAAGCTTGAAAAACAGACATTCCAGCAGCATTACCAGACGAAAAAGCACAGGCATCAATACCACCTTCAAGTTTAGCTAAAACATTTTCTAAAACCTTACGATTTGGATTAGCAGCTCTTGAATAAATAAAACCACCCGGATAATCTCCATTTTCACCTCTTTCAAACGTAGTTGATAAGGTAAGTGGCTGAATTACAGCATTAGTACTTTTATCACTTTGGTTTCCGGCATGGATGGCTATGGTCTCAATCTTCATCTTAATAATCTTTATTTATTCAAACATAATATAATCATTGTTGTTTTACATTTATTAAACGCAATTAAATAGCCTTTTTGCTATTTTTGACAAAATTCTAATATTTATGGATTCAGCAAATCAGCTAGAAACTTTATTCAACAATAAAAATTTAAGCAATCAACATCGTGAAATTGCCCAAAAGGTAAAAAATAACGAACGGATTACTTTTGACGAAGGCGTACATTTATACCAAACTGCCGATTTATCATACTTAGGTGTTTTGGCAAATTATATCAGAGAAAAACGTCACGGTAATAACACTTATTTTAATCGAAATTTCCATATAGAACCCACTAATCTTTGTGTTTACGATTGCAAATTTTGCTCCTATTCTGTTTTAATTAAAGAAAGAAGTGAGGGATGGGAATACACTATGGATGAGATGCTTAACATTGTTAAATCTTATGATGACCAACCTGTTACCGAAGCACATATAGTAGGAGGTGTTTTACCTCAGTACGATATGGATTTTTATATGAATTTGTTCACTGCGATAAAGAAACACCGTCCAGATTTACATGTTAAAGCTTTAACTCCGGTAGAGTATCATTACATATTTAAAAAAGCTAAAGTTGATTATGCTACTGGTATGAAAATGATGAAAGAAGCAGGTTTAGAATCTATGCCTGGCGGCGGAGCAGAAATTTTTCATCCAGATATTAGGAATCAAATTGCTAAAGATAAATGCAATGCCGACCAGTGGTTGCAAATACATGAAGAATGGCATAAATTAGGAATGCGATCAAACGCTACCATGCTTTATGGACATATAGAAACTTTTGAACATAGAATAGATCACTTACAGCGTTTAAGAGATTTACAAGATAAAACTGGCGGCTTCCAAACATTTATTCCTTTAAAATTTAGAAATCAGGATAACCAAATGTCTAATGTGCCTGAATCTACTGTGGTGGAAGATTTAAGAAATTACGCCATTTCCAGAATTTACCTTGACAATTTTGATCACATAAAAGCATATTGGGCTATGATAAGCCGTAGTACCGCCCAATTATCTTTAAACTTTGGTGTTGATGATATAGATGGTACTTTAGATGATACCACTAAAATATATAGTATGGCTGGTGCTGAAGAGCAACACCCAGCAATGAGCACAAAAGATTTAGTAAAGTTGATAAAAGATGTTGGGCGTAAACCAATTGAAAGAGATACTTTATATAATGTGGTAACGGATTACGAAAATGTGGAATTTGCTGATGAAGTAAAACCAAAATACTATGCACTTCCAGTTATAAATAATTAATGAGTAAGCAAAAAAGTAAAAGATTATATATTATTCGCCATGGCGAAACAGATTTGAATAAAAACGGGATTGTACAAGGTAGGGGAATTGATTCTGATTTGAATGAAACAGGAATTGCTCAAGGTGAGGCTTTTTACAAAATGTACAAAAATATATCTTTTGATAAAGTTTATACATCAAAATTAAAACGAACCCACCAAACTGTTGCTCATTTTATTAAGGAGGGTTTAGCTTGGGAACAATTGGAAGGCTTGGATGAATTAGCTTGGGGCGAATATGAAGGCAAAAAAAGTACTCCAGAGTTAAGAATAGCTTTTGAACAATTAATAAAAGATTGGGCTTTGGGCGATTATAACTCGAAAACTGTAGGAGGGGAGAGCCCAAATGAAGTAAATACCCGCCAAATTGCTGCAATACAACATATTTTAGCGCAAGAAAATGAAGAAACTGTTTTAATTTGCATGCATGGCAGAGCAATGCGTTTATTGATGTGCCAATTAATGAACCGTTCTTTTAATCACATGGATGAGTATCCGCACCAAAATACTTCATTATATATTTTAGATTATGATGGAGAAAATTTTACGATGAAAACTTTTAACAGTTTAACACATTTGCAATAATATATGATTAAAATTTCTGCAGTAAGTTATACCAATACCGTCCCGTTTATTTATGGATTGCAGCATGCACCAATTAAAAAAGATATTGATTTAAGTTTGGATTACCCGGCAGTATGTGCAGAAAAATTGATAAATAATATGGTTGATATTGGTTTAATTCCTGTAGCCGCAATATTAGATTTGCCAGAATACCATATTATTTCTGATTATTGTATTGGTGCAAACGGAGCTGTAAATTCTGTTTTTATATTTAGTAATTGCGCATTAAAAGATATTAAATACCTTCAGTTAGATCCGCAGTCAAAATCATCAAATAATTTAGCTTTAGTTTTATTAAAAAACTATTGGAAGTTAGAACCAGAATTAGTTTATAAAGCTAAAGAATACGGAAGATCAACACATCCAAAAACTGCATTTGTACAAATTGGCGATCGTACCTTTGGACAAGTTAATAAGCATTCTTTTGTTTACGACTTAGCAGCCGAATGGAAAAATTTTACTGGATTAGAATTTGTATTTGCCGCTTGGGTAAGTAATAAAAAATTAAGTGATGATTTTATCGTCAAACTTAACGATGCTTTAAAATTTGGTTTAGCCAATAGATTAAAGATTTTTGAAAACATGGAAATGCGATCTGACTTTGATTTGGTTGATTACCTAATGCATAAAATTGATTATCGTTTAACTGAGAGCAAAAGAGAAGCGTTAAAATTGTTTCATAGATTGATTAAAGAATTGTAAACAACAGCAATTAAGTAAAATAGTGCAATATTTGGAAATACTTTACTTAACATAATATTAATTATAAGACATAACTATAATTTCAAAATAACCCGTATTTCAAACATAATTATACTAAGCTGATGAGATAGGAATCAGCAGTATCAAAAAATAATACACAATAATTATAATTATTTGTAATTATACAAAACTCAGAAACGAGATTGTATGAAATGAAGCAATAAAAAATTCGGGCTAAAATTTCTTTTAGCCCGATGATAATTATATTCTTTTAACGTTAACGGCATTCATGCCTTTCATGCCTTTCTCAAGTTCGAAGCTCACTTTATCGCCTTCTCTAACTTCTTCGGTTAAACCGTTAACATGTACAAAAAACTTTTCTTGCGTACTGTCTTCTTTAATAAAACCAAAACCTTTAGCATCGTTAAAAAATTCAATTTTACCTTTTTTAGTAGCTGTTAAATCTTCTGCTTCTTGCTTAGGTATGCCAATTTCTATTGTACTGGCATCAATTTCTTTTTTCTTACGGATTGGATCTGGTGGAGTATCGGTAATGTTTCCGTACTCATCTACATACGCCATCATGTTTTCTAATTCGCCACCAGTAGAACTTTCTTTACGTTCTTCCTTTTTTTGTTGCTTCTCTTGTCTTTTCTTTAAGCGTTTTTTTTCATTTTCTTTTTTACTAAATGTTTCTTGTGATCTGGCCATTCGTTATTTTTTCTTTTTTAAATCTGAATATTGTTAATTCAAAGCATTAAGATTAAGCTTCTGAAGTCAATTAGATATTGAATAATCAATAATGAAATTGAAAGGCTAAATGCTTTTAAGGCTATTTTTAAACAGTTCTCAGAGAAAAAATAATATTTTTCTTGTATAAAAAACTAATTACAAATTTGCCGAAGAGTTTGAAATGCTTTTGAATTTCACAAATATAACAATTTTAAAATTAATGCAAGAATGTAGCTAGGTTAACTTACTTGAATTTTCAATCTTTAATTTACGAAGTGTAATCAAATTTAAAATAATAATGCAAAACATTAACCAAGCAATTCCAGCAAAATAACCAGCTAATATATCTGATGGATAGTGAACACCTAAATAAACTCTACTAAAGCCTATTAACAAAACCATTAAGCAGCAAATAATAATTACGCTGTATTTTAACCAGTATTTTTTAATCAAAAGATAGCTCAAATAAATAATAAAGCCGTAAAAAGTTATTGCACTCATAGCGTGTCCGCTTGGGAAACTTGTGAAATCGGCAAATACCAATCTGTTAATTTCCGGTGGTCTTGGCCTACTTATGATGCGTTTTAAAACTACATTTAAGCCTGATGACAGGATGAGAACTATTGTGATTTCTAAGGATATACGCCAGTTCTTTCTTATAATAAAGAAAACTGTAACTATTGGAACCAATAAGAAATAACCAACCGAGTTGCCAATAAAAGTCATACTTTTCATAAAGGCTGTAAGGTTTGGTGTACGTTCTGCAATAATATGTGCAATTACAACATCGTCATAATGCTTTAATTCATTATCTGTAACTAAATCTGTGATCGAAAAAAAACAAATTAAGCTTACAATCATTACCATAAAAGCAAAAAGTATAGTGCTATATTGTGGTACTAATTTGTAATCATTAATATATTGCTTTAAAAGCTCGGTAAGTTTTCTCAAGCAGTAAAAGATTAAATAGCGTCAACCTTTTCAAAAGAAATTTTAAGCTCTCTTTCAATATCATTGATTTTAGACAATTCTGATGGCGCAACAAAGGCAATTGAAAATCCTTGCTTTCCAGCTCTGGCTGTACGTCCACTCCTATGGGTATAATATTCTAACTGGTCTGGCAGTTGATAATGTAAAACGTAAGCTAAATTATCAACATCAATACCTCTGGCAGAAATATCGGTAGCAATCAAAATTTGCAATCTTTTTGATTTAAATAAACGCATCACTCTGTCTCTATCTCTTTGACCTAAATCTCCGTGTATAGCTTCTGCCGATATATTTTTAGCTTTTAATTGCTTTTCTAAAGTTTGCGCACCTGCTTTGGTTCTACAAAATATGATGCCTCTCCTATCCTCCTG
Organism: Pedobacter alpinus; assembly: GCF_042684645.1. Lineage (NCBI taxonomy): Bacteria > Pseudomonadati > Bacteroidota > Sphingobacteriia > Sphingobacteriales > Sphingobacteriaceae > Pedobacter > Pedobacter alpinus. Next base: position 96,333 of record NZ_JBHULV010000047.1, on the reverse strand, counting down.
CTGAGTTAAAAATCTCGATAAAACATTTACTTTATCTTTGATATCAGCAATTAAATATTGGTGAGCAATGGCTTGGTTTACAATATGTTCTTTAGAAATTTCAACTTTAAAAGCATCTTCCGCTAAAAATTGTTCGATAATTTCTTTTAATGCACCCGGCATAGTTGCAGAAAATAGCCAAGTATTGCATTTTTTGCTGTTTGTATAACCTAAAATCTTATCTACATCGGCTTTAAAGCCCATACTTAACATTTCGTCGGCTTCATCTAAAACTACAGTTTTAACGTTCTCTAAATTTATAGCATTGCGCTCTAATAAATCAATTAAACGCCCTGGCGTTGAAACTACAATATGTGTGGGTCTTCTTAACTTGCCTATTTGAACGTCAATTTTTTCTCCTCCATAAACAGCTTCAGTAAAAATCTTTTTATCAGCGTATTTTGTGAACTTAAAAAGTTGTTTAGCAATTTGTTGCGCTAACTCTCTGGTTGGGCTAATTACCAAAGCTTGTATTTGCTTTAAATCTGGATTAACATGTTGTAAAATTGGCAAACCATAAGCTGCAGTTTTACCAGTACCCGTTTGCGCTTGCCCAATAAAATCAGTTCCGGTAGCTAATAAGAAAGGAATAGCCTTTTGTTGGATTTCTGTTGGAGTTATAATGTTATTTTCTGTTAGTGCTTGAATAAACTGATTTTCAATGCCTAATTCTTGGAAATTGTTCAATATTTTAATTTTTAAAAGCACAAAGATATTAATAAAATAATGGTGCTTTTATTTATGGAGTATTAAAATACGAATTAATACCTTTAATGACCTGTTAAAATAAAAATAATTAATTTTACAGCTAGTTTATGAAACAGCATAACCCTATTGATGATTTTAAAAATTTCATGTACACCCAGTACTTTTCTGATGGTGTTAAAATCACCTTGGGCGTACTTTTGCCTGCCTTTACATTCTTTCATCTTGATTTTTTAGAGATTGGGATAACACTTTCTTTGGGCGCTATGTGTGTGAGTATAGCTGACAGTCCGGGGCCATGGTTGCATCGCAAAAACGGGATGACTTATACCTTGTTTTTTATTTTTCTTACTGCTTTACTTACTGCACTCATTAACTCAAATATTTATTTAATAGCCATAGAAATATTTGTGCTTTGCTTCCTTTTTTCAATGTTTTACGTATATGGTGCAAGGGCAGCATCTGTTGGCACAGCAGCATTGTTAATAATGGTTTTAAATATTATACCCGGTAAAACCTCTTTAAAACCATTTGAACATTCGTTTTTAATTTTAGGTGGTGGCATTTGGTATTTCTTATTAAGTACTTTTTTCTCAACCATAAGACCATACAGGTACGCACAACAAACTTTAGGCGAAAGCATTAGTGAGATTGCGGATTATATGCGTTTAAGAGCAAGGTTTTATGGGAATGAGGTAACTGTTGAAGAAAATTTTAAAGATTTAGTTAACCAGCAAGTTAAGGTTAATGAACTGCAGGATAATGCTAGGGAGGCACTATTTAAAACCAGGGAATTGATGAATGAATCTACTAATGCTGGTAGATTAATGATTCAGATATTTGTGGATATGGTTGACTTATTTGAGCAAACTATGGCTACAAATAATGATTATAACACCATTAGAGAAAGGTTTAAAGATTCGGATATTTTAATTGCATTTGCAGAAACAATAGACAAAATAGCTGATGAAATAGAATACATAGGTTTTTGTTTAATTCATCAAGAAAAGCCACAAAAACATGCTTTAACTTTAAAAGATTTAGACGATTTAAAACATAAAATAGATGCTTTAGAAGCAAAAGGCATTTCTGTGCTTATTTTAAAAAAGATTTTGATTAATCTTAGAAATATATTTAACAGAATTACAGATGTTTATAATTACTTTTCTAAAGAAACAAGCGAGTTAAGAACAAGCTCTACTCCTGCCGAATTATCGAGGTTTGTAAATCATCAAAGCTTTGATTGGAAAATTTTCAAGAATAATCTAAACTTTAAATCGAGTGTATTTAAATACGCTTTGCGTGTGGCTATTGTTTGCTTAATAGGTTTTTTTGTGGGTCAGGCGTTTTCTTTAGGTCAACATAGTTACTGGATAATTTTAACCATTTTGGTAATTATGAAACCTGGTTTTAGCAGCACCAAACAAAGAAACTATGAGCGGGTAATAGGCACCATTTTAGGAGGGATAATTGGAGCAGTAATTTTAGTATTTATAAAAGATGAAACCGTAAGGTTTATTTTTATGCTGGTTTTTATGTTAATTACTTACAGCTTTATTAGAATTAAATATTTTGTTGGAGTTATATTTATGACTCCATTTATATTGATATTATTCAGTTTTATTAATGTTGATGACAGTGCGACTGTTATAGCTAGTGAAAGAATTTTAGATACGCTGATAGGTTCATTTTTAGCCTTTATATCAAGTTATATTTTATTTCCAGATTGGGAATCGGCACAGTTTAGAAAATTTTTACCAAAAATGTTAAAAGCCAATTTAAGTTATTTAGAGCACATTATTTTAAGACAATCTTTATTGCCTATTAGTGTTACTGAGTATAGGTTGGCCCGCAAAGAAGTTTATGTAAATACTGCAAATTTAGCAGCAGCTTTTCAAAGGATGATGAATGAACCAAAAAGAAAGCAACACAAAATTAAAGAGGTTCATAAGTTTGTAGTGTTAAATCATATTCTTTCCTCTTATTTAGCTAATTTATCAGCAAGTTTTTTAGAAAATTCTGCAACTATTAATTCAGAACAACTTAAACTAATAAGAAAAAGCAGATTTTATTTAGAAGAAGCAATTGAGAAAATTGACAGCGATTTGGAAGGAAGCACAAAAACTAAACTTCATATTCATTTATCAGATAAAAAGGCAGAAAGCGAAATAACAGAACAATTAGAACTCATTACTAAAGTATCTGCAGATTTGTCTAAAATAAGTGAGCGAATATGAAAAAGCCATTTAGAAATTAATCTAAATGGCTTTTGAAGTTTTAAACTTTTTTTGGAGGTAAATCAAACGCTATTGCATCGTGTTCGAAATGACCTTTGTGAGAACCATCACAAAACGGCTTGTTTTGCGATAAGCCACACCTGCAAATAGAAACTATATCTCTGCCTTGTAAATTATATACTGTACCATCCTTATCCACAATTTCAAACTCTCCTTGTACTTTTAAAGAGCCATTATTGTTAACTGTTAATTTTGTTTTAGACATATTATTAGTTGTTTAATTTCAAAAGTATAAATTTTATAATGGTAAAATGGTGAATTTAAACTATACCTTTTTAATATAGAATGAGTCTAATCTCATTAATTCGCTTTATTTAGCAACCATAAAAAACTACTCTGCCATAATTGCCCACCGTAATTTTGCCGATTTTGCTCTAGGGTTAGTATGGCATTCTTCTGGTGTTGCTCTTATAGGGTCTGGCGCAACGGCACTAAAAACACCAGCTCTGTACAACGCCTGAAATGTTTTTTTTACTCTTCTATCCTCACCAGAGTGAAAAGATAAAATTGCTACTCTCCCACCCGGAGCTAATGCTTCAGGTAATTTTTCTAAAAACTTATCTAATACACCAAATTCATTATTTACTTCAATTCTTAAAGCTTGGAAACAACGCTGACAAGCTTTTTTTATATCTTCATTTCTAGTATTTGGAGGTAAATATGATAATGCTTCTTTTATAATTTCTTTAAGTTGAGTGGTTGTATTTATACTTATTCCTTGTTTTATGGTAGCAATTATTGCTGATGCAATTTCTTCATAATAAGGCTCATCAGAGTTTTCAATAAATAAGCTTGCTAATTTTTCGTAAGAAATTGTTTTTAATAATGCTGCTGCAGATTTCCCGCTGTTTGGGTTAAGCCTTAAATCTAATGGCCCTTCAATTTTGAATGAAAACCCCCTATCTGGATTGTCTATCTGCATAGATGAAACCCCTAAATCTGCCAAAATAAAATTGAGTAAACCTGCTTCTTCTACAATTAAGTCAATACCAGCAAAATTCATTTTTTTAATGGTTAACACCTCTGGCCCATAACCTAAAGCAGCTAACCTATCTCTTGTTTTTGGTAATTCAAAAGGATCAACATCGGTTGCATATAAATGCCCATTAGGCATTAAATGTTTAAGCATTTCTAAGCTATGGCCACCATAACCTAAAGTTGCATCCATACCAATTTGGCCTGGTTTAATTTGTAAAAACTCTAAAATTTCATCAACACATATAGAACGGTGCATACCAGCAGGTGTACGCCCCTGTTGCATTACTTTTTCAACATCATCAGAAAACTGATCAGGCTGTAATTCTTTATATTTTTCTTTAAAAGATTTTGGGTGTGTACCCTTATAACGAACCCTACGCGTACTTTTTGGTGTTTGATCTTCCATTTTGTAAAACTAAAATTTACATTTGGTATGGCAATAAAAATAATAAGAGTTTATAAGAGCCTGTTTAAAATTTATCTAATAATTTGTTTATACTTCTTTTCGGCTACAAATTCGTTAAATTTTTTCGATACATTAATTTTTTAAAAGGAACTCAAGAGTGCTAAAGCAGTTTTCGAGATAGGAGCTTTACTATCTCTCCAAAATTTGCCTCTTTTCGCTCAAAAATAAGCTATAAACATTTTCACAATATAAATTCTAAACAGGCTCTAAGAGACTGTTTAGAATTTATTTATTTACTATCTAAGCTTTTTCCTGAATTCTTATCGTAAAATCCTTCAACGTTTCGGTAGGTTTACCTAATTCATCCCAAGTAAATTGCGCATCAAACTTTTGCGGGTGTTTATTTATAGCTTCTGCAATATGATAAACAAAATTAAATTTAGTTGAACCTTTACCTAAAAGCCTTAAAATGCCCATTGGCATTTTAATAATTATCAAAGGCTTTTTTATATAGTAACTTTTAAAAACCTCAACAGCTTCTTTATAAGTATGGGCATCAAAACCTTGAATTTGATATTCTCTGTTCTCATCAGTTAAAACTTTAAAAGATTTAACCACTTGTTTACCAAAATCTTGTGCGCTTATCCAAAATATCTTTTGATTAGATTTCCCAAAGATATTTATGTTATTACCTCCGGTCAATAACCTATTTCTTTCCAGGGAATCCATAAAACATGATGGATAAAAAATGGTATAAGGAATGCCAGAACCTTTAATTAACTGTACGGCTTTTTGTTTAGCGGCAAAAACCCACCAAGTTGAACAACTTCTTGTTTGGAAATTTTTTATAGTTGATGATAAATAAGCTATTCTTTTTATTCCGATATTTTTAGCTACTTCTAATAAATTAATTAAGCCATCTGTTTCACAAATAAATTCTTTTTTATTTGTTTTTTGGTTAATGTGTATACTCAAATACAGGGATTGATGGTCTTTTAAAGCAGCTATTAAGCTTTTTTTATCATCTAAATTTGCATAAACAATTTTCTGATTTGGAAAATAAAGTTTAGCTTTTCCTACATCTCTTGCAATAATAGTAATATCAAACCCAGCAGCAATAAGTTCTTGCGTTACGGGTTTTCCAATTAAGCCGGTTGCACCAATAATTGCTATCTTATTCATGCCTTTGCTGTTTCTTTTAATACGTTTTCAACCCTAAGCTCCATAGTGGCCAAATCACTGTATCCTTTGGTAATCATGTAAAAATTACGTTCAGAAGTTTGAATAAAAGCAGCAGGATAGCCAGAAACTTGTAATTGCCTTGCTAAAGCAAAATCATAGTAAGCATTTTGCTTATACTCTTCGCTTTTTAATTTTTCTAAAAACTCCTTTTCAGAGATATTGTAGTTTGATATTAAAGGCAAATAATTATCATCAATATTTAAATCAATCCCATCAATAAATTTTGCTATTTGAATATCATGAGCAAATAATACAACTTTATGAGGTTCAAAACTTTTAAACACACATAATGCAATAGCTGGTTTTTCTGAACTTTGAAATTGACTTCCTTCGTTTAATACTGCTAAAAAAGCATCACCAAAAATAGCTCCGCTTGTTTCCTGAACTTTTGGGTAATGACTTTTTATTAATTCTGCGGATTCTGAAATTGGTCCTTGCCTATCTCCTAAAACCATACCTCCACTAATAACTTCAAAATCAAATTGATGATGATACTTTTCAAAAAGACTATGCATTACAGCACTAAATCCGTAGCACCAGCCACATAAAGCATCATAAACGTAAATCAATTTGGGTTTTTCTTGCATCATGGATACAAAACTAAGTCAAAATAACAGGTCAAATGTTTATAGATGGTAAAAAATGGAAGGTTGATTTAACAGAATTGTCATTTTCATCTTACATCATTTGTAGCTTGTTGATTAATAAGTAACAATCCTATTGGTTTCTTGTTTTAATGATAGTCCTATCCTACCTTCAATTATCAAAAAATAAATATTTTATGAAAATTAAATTAAGTCACAGCCTTTTAATAACGTTTGGGATTTTAACATCCCAAACACCTTCAATAGCACAAAACAAAGCATCTATAAAATTTATAGACGCTAACAACATGGATTTAACTGTTAAACCAGGCGACGATTTTTATACTTATGCCAGTGGTAATTGGATTAAAAATAATCCGGTACCAGCAAAAGAAACCCGTTGGGGAAGTTTTAATGTTTTAAGAGATTTTAATATTAATGCGGTTAAAACTATTCTTACTAATGCTTATAATAATAAAAGCGCAGCTGCTGGTTCGATAGAAAAAAGAGTTGGAGATTTTTATGCAGCAGGTATGGATAGCTTAACCATTGAAAAATTAAGTTATACTCCTATTAAACCAGATTTAGAGCGTATAAATGCTATTAAAGACTTAAGCGGAGTAATAAACGAAGTTGCTACTATGAGAACTAAAGGTATTGGATCGCCAATGTTTGGTTTTTATGTGGGTCAAGACCGTAAAAATCCTGCTTTAATGATGGCTCAGTTAAGTCAAGGAGGTACAACTTTGCCAGACAGAGATTATTATTTAAAAGACGATGCTCGTTCTCAAAAAATAAGAGCAGCGTATAACGATTTTATTATTAAGCTTTTCACTTTAACAGGAACAACCGCTGCCGAAGCTCAAAAAAATGCTGAGCAAATTTTTAGCATCGAAAAAACTTTTGCTGAGGCACAAATGAGCCGGGTTGAAATGAGAGACCCCTACAAAACTTATAATAAATTTAGCATTGCTGATTTTAGCAAAACTACTCCAAATTTAGATTGGAAAAATTTATTGCTAAAAATGAAAGTAAGTGGCGAAGATTCTATTTTGGTGGGTAACCCAGCTTTTTTTGTCAAAACCAATGAATTGTTAAAAACAATACCATTAGAACAATGGAAAACTTATTTAAAATGGAATGTTTTAAAAAGTGCTAGCAATAATTTAAGCTCTTCTTTTGTAAACGCTGGTTTTGCATTTTCTCAAGTATTAACGGGGCAAAAAGTTCAAACACCAAGATGGCAAAGAATGTCTTCTTTAACTGATGGAACTATTGGTGAGTTATTAGGGCAAATTTATGTAAAAACATACTTTAAGCCAGAAGCTAAAGCTAGAATGACCGAATTAGTAAATAATTTATCTAAAGCTTACGAAGTACGCATTAAACAATTAGATTGGATGAGCGATGTTACGAAGCAGAAAGCTTTAGATAAACTACATGCTTTTACACCAAAAATTGGCTATCCAGATAAATGGGAAACTTATGATGGTTTGGAGATTAACAAAGCAACTTATTTTCAAAACTTAAGAAATGCTGGTGTTTGGGGCTATAATAAAATGGTTAACCAACTTTGTAAACCAGTTGATAAAACCAAATGGGGCATGACCCCTCCTACTGTTAATGCTTATTACAGTCCGGTTATGAATGAGATTGTTTTTCCAGCAGGTATATTACAATTTCCTTTCTTTGATGCTAATGCAGATGATGCTGTTAATTACGGTGGTATTGGTGCTGTAATAGGACATGAAATGTCACATGGTTTTGATGATAGCGGCAGTCAATACGATAAAGATGGAACTTTACGCAATTGGTGGACACCAGAAGATTTAGCAAATTTTAAAGCAAAAACTGCAGCCCTTGCAGATCAGTTTAACGCTTACACTGTGTTAGATACTTTACATGTTAACGGTAAATTAACTATGGGAGAAAACATTGGAGATTTAGGTGGATTAAATGTAGCTTATGAAGCATTTAAAATGACTAAACAAGGTAAGTCTGAAGATAAAATTGATGGATTTACACCAGATCAACGTTTCTTCTTATCATGGGCACAAGTGTGGAAAGGAAATATTTTACCAGAAACTGCAGCACAATTATTAATAACTGATTCACATTCACCCGGTCCTTACAGAACCATAGGTGCAATAGTAAATATGGATGCTTGGTATAAAGCATTTAATGTTAAAGAAGGTGATAAATTATACAAAGCACCCGAAAGCAGAATAAAAATTTGGTAACACCATAATTATTGTAAAACCGGAGCTTAAACTCCGGTTTTTTTTATGTCTTTAAATGCTTTATTTGTCAATAAAAATGAGTTTATAAGCTATTATTTTTATATTTATATAATTTATTATTAGAATTTGATAATAAATTAAAACAATTTCTAAAAAATTTATATTAGTAAATTTAACAACAAATAAATTTATCATTCGTTAATGAATCATGCTTAAAAAACTTTGGTTATATATATTACTCTCGTTACCTTATGCTGTTTTTGCTCAAATAAAAACACCAGAATTTAAAGAAATGTTAGACAATATGTACGATCATACAGTTCCTTTAATGTCTGTTGATTCTCTAAAACATTTAAAAAACGTTTACCTCTTAGATACAAGAGAAAAGGAAGAATTTGAAGTGAGCCATCTTAAAAATGCCCGCAATGTTGGTTATATTTGGTTTGATATGCGTAAAGTATATGACATCCCTAAAGATGCAACCATTGTAGTTTATTGTTCTGTGGGTTATAGAAGCGAGAAAATTGGCGAAAAACTCCTTAAAAACGGTTATCAAAATGTTTATAATCTTTACGGAAGTATTTTTGAATGGGTAAATGAAGGTAATCCTATTTATAAATCAAATGGTGTGCAAACAACAGAAATACATACCTATAATAAAAACTGGTCTAAATGGGTGTTAAAAGGCACAAAAGTTAATTAAAATCACAAATAGTTATATCTTCATTTTTTATATGCTTCCAAAAGAACAACTAAAAGTAGTAACAACTGCAGACGGTTCAAGTACTATATTTCATCCTATTATTAATGAAAATTACCATAGTAAACATGGTGCAGTGCAAGAAAGTAACCACGTTTTTTTAAACTCTGGTTTGCGCTATTATTTAGCAGATAAGAATTTAGAAAGTGTTTCTGTTTTGGAGGTAGGTTTTGGTACTGGTTTAAACTTTTTACTAACTAATGATTATTGTACCGCAAAAGAAATTCAACTAAATTATGTTGGTATTGAAGCTTTTCCTTTGGATTTAGAGCTCATTCAAGAAACTAATTATGCTGCATTGGTATCAGCAAATACTTGGGATGCTTTTATAAAAAAATATCAAACTTCGCTTGAAGAAACGGTAATGCTAAATAATTTTTGCAATTTACATATCGCACATGCAGATGCTAAAATTTATACGTCCCCTTTAAAATTTGACGTGATATATTTTGACGCTTTTGCATCAAATAACCAACCTGAGTTATGGACAAAAGAATTTATTACTCACATTCTTAGCTTCTTAAAAATAGGTGGTGTATTTGTAACTTATGCCATTACTGGAGATTTAAAAAGAATAATGAAATCTTTAGGAATGCAAATTGAAAAAGCACCTGGTGCTGCTGGTAAAAGAGAAATGCTTAGAGCTGTTAAGGTTTAATTAATTCTATTCTTGCGATAGCTTTTCTATATAATCCTGAAATTCATTATTTGCATAATCTGCCCCTCCTTCATGCCTAAAAACAATTTGTCCTTTTTTATTAAGCAATACAGTAGTTGGTAATGCAGTCCCAAATAAATCTTCTGGTATTTGGCTTGCTGGCGTAAAAACCTCTAAATCATAATTCTTTCTTCTCATAAATTTTTGTGATTTCTCTGGATTATTATCAGCATCAACCATTAAAATTACAACATTAGCATTATTTTTAAATTTCTGTTTTAGGTTATTAATACTCGGCATTTCTGCAACGCAAGGCGGACACCAAGTTGCCCAAAAATTAATAAAAACTACTTTACCTCTTAATTCGCTTAAATTAACAACCTCACCTTTTTCGTTTCTAAATAGCACTCCTTCAATACTGCTGTTCTTATTATTGAGCGCTATTGATGTTTTTTTACTTGGTATATCTGGCTGAAATAGGCCTATTTTCATTAAACCTTGTATAACCACACCTTTAACAGTTGGGCTAATTAACATGATGCCAATAAAAACGAATATGATTGCTGAAGATATGTTTGACCAGTTGAGCCATTTAATATTTTTTATCATTGATTTTAATTTTTAAGATATGACCAAATGAATCATATTTATATTTAAGCATGTTTTTTATCAATGTACTTAATAATTCTTGTTTAGCATTAAAAAGAAACATAATAATAGAATGATAATTATTTAGAAAAACTCAAATACTGATTCTTTATAGACTGTAAAAACAACAAAGTAAGCGTCTGTAAAACTATTTCCAATATATTTGAGTAAAAATCTTTTTTATGAACGTATTCGATCAACAATTACAACCTGCAACAGCTTTTGAAAGACTTTTAGCTATTATGGAAGATTTGCGCAAGCAATGCCCTTGGGACAAAAAGCAAACCATGGAAAGTTTGCGCCATTTAACCATAGAAGAGACTTATGAGCTTTCTGATGCCATTTTGGAGGGCGGTATGCAAGAGATAAGAAAAGAATTGGGCGATTTAATGCTTCATTTAGTCTTTTATGCTAAAATAGGTTCAGAGACAAATGATTTTAATATTACTGATGTTTTAAACGGAATTTGCGAAAAACTGATCAATAGACATCCACACATATACGGAGATGTTATTGCAGAAACCGAAGAACAGGTTAAGCAAAATTGGGAGCAAATAAAGCTGAAAGAAGGTAATAAATCTGTTTTAGGTGGTGTTCCCTCCTCTTTGCCTGCTTTAGTAAAAGCATCGCGGATACAAGAAAAAGCTAGAGGTGTTGGTTTTGATTGGGAAGAAAAAGAACAAGTTTGGGAAAAAGTAGAAGAAGAATTGCAAGAGTTTAAAGATGAATTTAACGTAGCTGATTACTCCGAAATTGATTTAGAAAAAGCCGAAGGAGAATTTGGAGACTTACTTTTTTCTTTAATTAATTATGCTCGTTTTATAAATATAAATCCAGAAAATGCTTTAGAAAAAACCAATAGAAAGTTTATAAAAAGATTTCAGTACTTAGAATCTAAAGCAAAAGACCTAAATAAATCTTTGCAAGATATGACTTTGGCCGAAATGGATGTTTTTTGGAACGAAGCAAAAAATATATAGTTTTTTGTATCGTAATTCAACTTTGATGCGTACTGATGTTTAATTAAGGTATTTAAGCCAAAATAAAAATTAACACAATGTATTTAAATAATTTTCAATCATTTGTTTACGGTTTTTTTGTATTTGTAGCCATTGGTTTTATGGCTTGCGAAAAGACCAATGAAACTAAAAAGATTGTGAGTTTTGGGGAGGTTGTTGAATTAGCTAAAACAGAAAGTATTTGGTTTGGTAGTGATACATTAATAGGATTAAAATTTTATGTTGATACAATTAATGATATCAGATGCCCAGAGGATGAGGATATAGCATGTGTTTGGGCTGGTGAAGCTTTGGTAAATGTTACTGCATACCAAAAATCAGATTCCACAAACTTTACGCTCAAATTATCACCAACAAAAAACTTTAAGTCAGATACTGTTTCTTTCAGTTTAAATAATCAATCTTATAAAGGTATATTACTTAAGGTTGACCCATATCCAAATAGTACTAAAAGCACAGTAACTAAATCTGCAACCATTACAGTTTTAAAAATTAATTTTTAACTATAATTAATGCGAAAGCCGTATAGCCAATACAGCGAACAAGAAATAATTGATAAATGCCGTAAAGATGATGTTAAAGCGCAAGAAATGCTTTACAAAAACTTTTATGGCTACGCTATTGGAATTTCTTTAAGGTATTGCATTAATAGAGATGATGCTTTAGAAGCTGTAAACGACGCTTTTGTAAAACTATTTAAAACCATTAAAACCTTTGATGATAACAGATTAATTAAACCTTGGTTTAGGCAAATTGTAGTGAACTCAGCAATAGATAATAGAAGAAAAAATTTAAAACATGCTGCTGTTTTAGATATTGAGAAAGCAGAAGAAAACGTAGTTGACCCAAATATTATTAGTAAAATAAGTGCCGAGGAAATCTTAGGCTTATTAAAAGAATTACCAGAAATGCACCGCATGGTTTTTAACCTTTATGAGATTGACGGCTATACTCACGAAGAGATTTCTGATATATTGGAAATGCCTTCTAGCAGTTCAAGAGTTTACTTATCACGGGCAAAAGAAAAATTAAGAAAATTAGTTAAAGCTCATTTTTATTTGAACTATGAAAGAGCTATTTGATAAAGAATTAAGAAACCACATTAAAGACACCTATGATCATTATGATGATTTATTGGCAGATGATGGGTGGAAGCAATTTAATAAACAGCAAAATAGAAAAAAAAGAGGCCTTGTTTTTTGGTACACCATACCAACTGGGGTTGCTGCCGCTTTAGCATTGATTTGGTTATTTAACGGTATTGATTATAATAGCATAACAGATAAAAAATCTCAAATTACCCAAACAGCCATTAAAGAAAATATTTCAGAAAATAATACCGATGGTAAATTAGAAAATATAGATAAAGAGTATTCTAGCAAATCTTATTTAAATAAAGACGACAAAACTGCCCTTTCGCAAAGCTCAAATACTTTAGCTAATAGCGGAGAAAAAACAAAAGGCAAAGTCTATATTCCCCAAGAAGCTTTGTTATCAAATAATCAGATTGAAAATAGCAGAATAGCTATTTTACCGGTTTCTGTTCAAAAAGATACTATTTATCAAATAACATTTTCATCAAATAATAAAGCTGATATTGTAACACCAAAATTGGCACAAAGCACTCCTGAAAATAGGTTTAAAAACGATACTTTTTTGGCTAAGCTTAATTTAGAAGACATAAGCAAACCTAGTTTAAAGGAACTTACACCAAATAAAGCTGTGGAATCAAAATCTAAAAAAAGCAATTTCAACCTTACTTTTGATGCCAATACTTATTATAATTTCACAGCCAACCAAGTTAATAACCAACCAAATATTGGTGTTGGTGTTTTGTCTGAATTTAGGTTGAGTAAAAAGCTAAGCATTAACACTGGAATTGCAATAAATAGGCAAACTACTAATTTTGATGGTAATCAAAACAGCAATAACTTTAAGAATGTGGCTGCGTCAGCACCACTTACTGGTAATTCTTCTTTTAATGCTTTACCAAGTGCTTTAGAAACAAGCGCAAGATTAGTTGGTTTTGATATTCCAATTAATCTTAAATTAGATTTTAAAGTAGGTAAAGCCAATACATTTATTACTACAGGTTTAAGCTCTTATAGTTTACTTAATGAAAAATACGTTAATCAACTTTCTGTAGTAAGTTATTCTTTAAACGGCTTTGCCAATAAAAACACCATTACTTCTGTACAAAATAACCCCGAAAGTTCTTTTAACGATTTTCAATTTGCCCGTACAATCAATTTTTCTTTTGGTGTGTTGTACCCAATTAGCAAAACAAATAGTATTTCATTAGAACCATTTATGAAATACCCATTAAATGGATTAGGTTATCAGGATTTGAAAATTGGATCGGGTGGAATAAGTTTTAAACTGAATTTCGGAAAATAATGTTTTTACAAATACATAAATTTAAAACTGCTTCTCTGTTAAATACTTCCAATAACGCTTAGGTACATGTTGAACGTGTAAACGGGTGTTTTTACGAGCCTTTATGTTAGTTCTATCAAAATAAGTGCGCCAAAGACTTTGGTATAAATCTTCCTCAGAGGCTAACATTTCTATTCCTTCATTTTTTTTAGTTTGGTGGTTAAATTTCATTTCAACCGTTTCTATGCTTATAAGATTGTAATACATCCCATAGTGCCTTTTTTGATCAAAAATTAGCCATTTTTGGTCTTGATACCTATCTCTAAAATGTTTGGCAATAACAGGCATTACATTAAAATCCGGTTCTATTTCCGCAAAATAAATATTATCAGCAGTTAATTTAAACCTCACAAAAGCTTCCATTCTATGTTTTTCTCTGCTTACTTGTTTGGTATATCTTTCCAGTTTCAGTACAGCTTGATTGGTCATATTGCTTAAAACATAACGATTTGGGTTGGCTATCGCGTATTTTATCACTTCTAAAATTGGTCTTTCACAATGCTCTTCTTCTGTTAGCAAGCTGTAAATAATTTGTCTAATTCCTTTTTCTTTCAATAAAATTTTCAGTTTTTGATAAACCCTATCTGCTTTATTGCTGTTGGTAATTACTCGGTGTAAACCATAAAAAAAACCAGGTAAAGGCAAACCTTCTTTTCTAATTTCTGGTTCAACAATTTTATACTCGTAAACTTCAAATACGGCTGTAAAAAAACCATCTAAACTATGGTCGTAAGTTAAAAGCGTTACCATTAAAATAAACTTAGTTGTGGTGTATAGTGATTTTGGTATTTACTTTTTACATTATTAAGAATAATACTTTTTAAGTTTTCTTGCTGTAAAATATCAGTTTTAATAAATGCAGAGGTGAAACTGATAAAATGTTGAGCCCTATTTACAGCAACGCCCATTTTTTGCAAATGCTGTAAATTTAATTTACAAAATTTACGCCCTTCAATAATTTTCCAAGCAGATTTTACGCCTACGCCTGGGATTCTTAGTATAGCTTCAAAATCTGCAACTTGAATATTTAAAGGAAAGAAATTAAGATTACGCAATGCCCAACCCAGTTTTGGGTCAACATCTAGTTCTAAAAAAGGTTTATTTGCATCTAAAATTTCAGTTGCTTTAAAACCGTAAAAACGCATTAACCAATCTGCTTGGTATAACCTGTTTTCCCTAAGCATTGGTACTTGTGATTGTAAAGAAGGCAACCTTTCATCGTTAGAAATAGGCACATAGCCCGAATAATAAACTCTTTTTAGATTAAAATTTTTATAGAAATGATTTGCGGTGTGTATAATTTGCAAATCTGTTTCTGGTGTTGCACCAATAATCATTTGGGTGCTTTGCCCACCAGGTGCAAATTTTGGTGTTTTTTTAAACAGTTTTTTTTCCTCCTTATAAATTACAATTTCATTTTTAACAAAAGTCATAGGATCAATCATATCCTGTCTATTCTTATCTGGAGCTAATAATTTTAATCCTTCGGCTGTTGGTAATTCTAAATTAATACTCAATCTATCAGCATACAATCCAGCTTCTTTCATTAAAACATCTGAAGCTCCAGGAATACTTTTTAAATGAATATAACCGTTAAAATTTTCTTCTAAGCGCAGTTTTTTAGCTACAGAAACTAAGCGTTCCATAGTGGTATCAGCATCTTTAAAAATTCCCGAGCTTAAAAATAAACCTTCAATATAATTACGGCGGTAAAAGTTAATGGTTAAATCAACAACTTCTTGTACAGTAAAGGCGGCTCTTTTAATATCGTTGCTTTTACGAGTGACGCAGTAAGCGCAATCATAAATACAAACGTTTGTGAGTAAGATTTTTAGTAAAGAAACACAACGCCCGTCTTCGGTATAAGAATGGCAAATGCCCATTCCACTAGAATCTCCTAAGCCTTTGTTTTTATTTTTTCTATTGCTACCGCTTGATGAACAGGAAACATCATACTTTGCGGCATCAGCCAAAATGGAAAGTTTTTCGTTTATTCTATCAAAATTCATTAAACAAAAATACTAAAATATTTAGTTATTAAACTAAATATTTTAGTATTTAAGATTCTTTATCGTAAAATAAAGTAATGTATTTTTTACCTTTAGCATCATCAAAACCTTGCTCTAACAATTGGCGGTCGCCGTGAATATAAACATGGAAATTTTTATCTAATTTTAAAACTGTTTTATAGTTAGTAGCTTGTTTTTTGACGGCTTGGTTAGATATATCAAAACCATTACTTAAAGGTGTTTCAAACTCTTGTTCATAATTGTTCATCATGCTTTTAAAAGATTTTGCAGCAACATCATTACCTATAACTTCATCAGAAAATTCTTCAAAATCAAACTTTTCTTTTTCTTTAAAATACTTCATTGATTTGTTGAGCAAATCAATTTTATCAGGTTTAGAAATTTCAAATTCTTCATCAATTTTCTCGGTTACAAAGTTTTTATATAAGCCTAAAACATTGTGTGTTTGATTAAAACTATCGTTACGGATTTTAAGTTTTAAAAAATCATCTTTCCAGTAAACGGCTGCGTCTTGCGTTTTATTTGTTTGGTCAATCACCACAACTTTATATCCTTCTTCTGCTTCGGTATTTATAATTAAACAACCTTTATCAAGCTTCTGAATGTTAATGGCTTCTTGTTCGTAACTTAAAGAAAAACCTCCGGCATCTGGATATACCTTTAAATAAGTTTCTTTAGTTTCTGATTTAAAAATACCTAAAGCTTTATGCAATTCACCTTCAATTTGTACAGCATCAAAATAAACCACATAAACCTCTCCTGCTTTTATTTTTGGATGACTAGAAACATCGTATAAGTGGCGAGTTATTTGTTGACTAATTTCATGAAAATTGCTACCACTCTCAAAACATTTTTTAGCAAAATGATAAATTTCATTTAAAGCCAAATCATTGGTTGCATGTGTAAACCTATAAACCTCATTCACCTTTTCAAACGGTTTCAAAAAGTATGTCATTAATAGGTTTTTAAGCATTTCATCTTCAACACTCAATGGCGCATCAGACAAAACCATATATTCGTCTTGTGCTTTGTTACCTACTTTATGTACAGATAATTGATTTAGGGAAGCTTCAAAAGATGTAATCATTTTCTAAAAATAAATTTGGTTTGCTGTTTTAAAGGTATTGCAATGCGCATCCACTATCACTTTAATATCGGCAGAGTAACCGCCTCCCATACTTACTTGTACAGGTATTTTACGCTGGTAGCATTGCTGAAATACTAATTGATCTCTTTGTTGGCAAGCCTTTAAACTAAGTGCAAGTTTACCTAATTTATCTGTTTCTAACACATCAACACCCGAAAGAAAAAACACAAAATCGGGCTTAACCTTTTGAAATAATAGTGGAAGATGTTGATTGATAATGCTTAAGTATTCATCATCCCTAACACCATCTGGCAAAGAAATATCTAAGTCTGATTTTTCTTTACGGAAAGGGAAATTCTTTTCTCCATGAACAGAAAATGTAAAAACCTTTGGGTTGTTTTCAAAAATTTGTGCTGTTCCGTTTCCTTGATGTACATCTAAATCAATAATTAAAATAGAGGAAGCTAAATTATTAGCTAATAAATAGTTGGCTGCAATTGCTTGGTCGTTTAATAAACAAAAACCTTCGCCCCAATTACTTCCAGCATGGTGCGTTCCACCGGCAACATTAAAAGCCACACCATATTTAATTGCATAATGGCAACAGTTAATTGTGCCTTGTGCTATTCTTAATTCTCTTTCAACAAGCTGAGCACTTAAAGGAAAACCAGTTCTCTTTTCTTCTTGATAACTAAGATTTAGATTTTTTAGTTTGGTCCAATATGCTGCATCATGCGAAAGCAAAACCCATTGTTCGTTACAAATTTCTGGAGTAAATAAGTTCTCATCTGTAATAACACCTTCATGTTTTAATTGTAAAGGAATTAACTCATATTTTAACATTGGGAAACGATGTCCTTCTGGTAATGGGTGTGCATAAATGGTATCGTAAGCAATTTTAAGCATTTAACTCATGTTTCTTATAGGTTGCTATTTTGTAGAATTGAAATAATGTTAACATACTTAAAACACCAATTCCAATCCATGCGGTTAAAATCACATTACTATAAGCAATTTCATCAACAGCTGTTCTTTTTAAAACTATTCCATATAATGCCCAAATAACCACTAAACCAAAGAAAGGGTTTCTTTTAAACTTAACTATAAAAACAGAAAGCACAATAGTTACAATAATCATAATGATAGCCCATAAACTTGGAGCTATACCAAAACCATCCCAGCCTATAGAAATTAAATAAAGAGATGTATTAGCAATTGAAGCCACACAAATCCAAGCGAAATAGATGGTTAAGGGGAATTGAGTAAATAATTTATTGGTAAACAATCTATTATTATCAAACAAATTAAGGTTAATAAATATTTTAAGTAAACTAAATAATTGAATAAAAATTAACACTACAGACAGAAACAAATACTCGTAAGTAAAAGCGAAGACCCAAAGCGTAGTAGCTATATTATTGATGATAAAAAGGTATCCAATTCTATAAATGTCTTGACTAACTGATGCGTGAGCGTCAGTCCTATCGGATTGAATTAATTTATATATTGTAAAACCGAAAAGTGCTAAATATATTACTCCCCAAATTGCAAAAGTTACTCCCGCTGGTGTAAAAATAGTATCATACTTGTCTGATATTGTTTTGTTGGTAACGCCGCCAAATATTTTAAGTTGACTTAGATTTGAAACGGTGAATGCGATTCCGAAAAAAATTAAGTTTAGAATTGCTAATGTCTTTACTTTTTTCATAATGTGACATATTATAAACTACTTGATTAAAGTTTATTGATTATTTTAAACACTTTTTGTGTGAATAGCTGGCTTAAATTTTATAATTTATGGATGATATGATTTAAAAATTTCTTTAAATTTTATCAAAATCAATTTTCTGATGGTCTCCTTGTGAAAATGTTTCGCCCTTAAAAATAGCTTTTAGCATATTAAAAAGCACAATCATATCACTTGCAGAACTGTCCCAATACTCTGCTTTTAGTATTTCAACTCTAATTAATGTTAAATCTGGGTCTTCTTTCCCTTCCGGAAACCAAGCTTTCATGGCAGGTATCCAAAGCTTATTTATTTTTTCTTGATCGTGATTTAAAAATAATTTGCCCTGTAATGCGATGTATGTATTATTTTCTGGGTTTGTATAAGTAACAGAAACGTTATTATTAATCAAAACATCGTGTACATCTGGCCTATGTTCATCAGAAAAAAAGAAAACATTTCCTTCATCATCCAATTGCATCGTATTCATTGGGCGGCTATAAAACTTTCCGTTAGCTTTCATAGATGTTAACATAGCAACATTTACATAATCAATTAAATTTCTAAGTTTTAAAATTTTCTCACCTTTTTCGGTCATGTTTTCTTTGATAATTTTTCACTATTTAGAAAATAATTTTGTGTAATAAAATAATAAGCAAAAAAAAGTCCGAGGTTTAAATCGAACTTTTTAAAGTATTTAATTAAATTAAAACTTAAGCTTTTCCTGTCCAAGCTCTTAACATCCAGCTGGTTTTTTCTTGAAATTTCAAGAAGCCTGTAATCATGTCGGCAGTACCTTCATCATTTGCATTTTCAGACGCGTTTTCAATAACTTCTCGCTCAATTTCAATTAATTTTTTAAAATCGCTTAAAATTTCTTCAACCATTTTTTGTTCAGATAAACCTTCTGTCTTAATTTCTTTAATTTCAGAATGTTCAATATAGTCTTTATAAGTACTTAACGGCGATTTTGCTAATGTTAAAATACGTTCAGCTAATTCATCAATAGTGAATTGAGCATTGTTGTATAGTTCTTCAAACTTTACATGTAAAGTAAAGAAGTTTTGGCCTTTAATATTCCAATGGCAGCCTCTTAATTTTTGATAGTGTATTTGATAGTTAGCTAATAACACGTTTAAATGGTCTGCTAATTCAATAACGTTTTTGTCTTTTAATCCAATTTTGTTTACAGTCATGATATTTGTTGTTTTGTATTTTTAAACACCTAACTGTTAGCATTAGTTTGCTTTCTAACAATAAGGTTGTAATTTTCTATTTTAGAAACAACAATATCCGTTCCATTTTCTATAAACCCATCATTAGAAACTGCATCAAACCATTCTCCGTTAATATCTATTTTACCTGATGGTCTTAAATCTGTTTTGGCAAATCCTTTTTTACCTAACATATCAAACTGAGGTTTTGTTACCTGATAACCTTCTTTAGATTGTTGTTCGTCTTTTAAAACCAACCTTTGGAAAGCTCTAGATTTTAAAATGTTACCACCAAAGAATACAGAAAGAAACACAGCTCCTACCATTGCACCCAAAACAATTAATACAGATTGTACCAAGCGCTCACTTCCGCTAACACTTAAATCAAAAAAATCGTTTAAAACTAAACTTAAAGCCAAACCAGTTACCATACATATTATGCCCATTATACCAAACACTCCAAAACCAGGAATTAAAAAAATCTCTAAAATTAATAAAACAATACCCGCCAAAAAAAGTAATATTTCCCAATTTTCGGCTAAGCCTTCTAAATACAATGGTGCAAAAAACAACAAGCCTGCAACTATAGCTACTAATAATGCAAAACCAATCCCTGGTGATTGTAGCTCAAAATAAATTCCACCAATCATTAGTAAAATAAGTACGCTACTTACCGCTGGTAGTGTTAATAAACCTATAATTTTATCAGTAAATGTTGGTATATAATTTTGTTTAGTATAATTAATAATGCCTTCTTGTTTTAAAACATCATCAATAGATGAAGCCTCATTAACACAATAGCCATTTGTAATTGCTTCTGCTGTTGTTAAAGTAAGTACTTTTCCTTTTGGCTTTAAACCAGCAATTTCTAAATCGGGGTCAACAAAACCTTCTGCTATTTTTGGGTTACGCCCCTTAGTTTCGGCTGTGGTTCGCATTAAGCCCCTCATGTACGATTGATATTTTTCTGGCAATACTTCGCCTTGTCCATTTACCACACTTGCCGCTCCAATAGTGGCGCCTTTACTCATGTAAATTTTATCGCAAGCAATTGATATCAATGCGCCAGCAGATGCTGCATTATTATCAATATAAACAATGGTTTTTATAGGGCTATTTAAAATTTTTGTTCGGATAGAATCTGCATAATCAAGCATCCCGCCATAGGTATTCATATCAATAATGATAACTTCTGCTTTATTTGCTTTGGCTTCTTCAAAGGCTTTTTTTGTTGATCGCCAAGCGCCCGGGTTAATTTCTTCTTTTAAATTTAATTGATAAACTTTTGTTTGTCCTAATGCGGTAAAGCTAAAAAGGCTACATACGAAAATTACCAACAAGCAATAAATACTTTTCATAATTGAGTAGTTTTGGAAATATGATTACAAATAAAGGTACATTAAAGGAAGCATACAATGCAAAGTGTGATGGTATTATTTGGAAAATAGCGTTGGATGAGCAACAAGAGCTTATTGTTTGGGAATGTAGAACAATTGATAAAAAAGTTTCTTTTTATGCTTACGATTTTAAGAACCAAACAGAACTTTTAACAGATTTTAGTTTTGAAGAAGAATGGTTACTGAGTTTATCGCAAGTTGTAAGTGGTATTGCGTATTTTAATAGTTATGAGTCAGTATCATCTCCGGTACAAAAAGGGATAATAGCGTTTGATTTAAAAGCGAAGAAAATACTATGGCAAAACTTTAGTATAACCATTCACTTAATAAGTAAAGAGGGCGTATTGGTTTATGACTCAAAAATATTACCAAGGAAATTTCAACTCCTAAATTTCACCAATGGCAGTTTTATAAAAAACATATCTGTTGATGAGTTAAGTAATCATATTGCTATTGGTAACGATTTGTTATTACCAAAACTATACGAAGAAAAGGAAATATTAAACGTTAATTACGTGTTGAATTTCAATGAATTGACCATAAATTCTTTTTTTAAGCAGACCGATGGAAAGATTAACCAGTTTATAAAGTTAGAGAAAGATGAAGGGATTATTTTTACAGATATAATAAATAAAGATATACAAAAGGTTGGTTTTGATACGTTCTTTGTGTGGCACAATTTGTTGATTTATATCAAAAACAAAACTGAAATTGTGAGTTATTTCGTATAATTGCAAAATTTTTAAAATGAATAAAAGTCATTTCATGAATTATAAAAACCTTCTTTTTTTATTGATGATGCTAGGCACAGTAAATGTGTTTGCAAACCCCGTAATAGATTCTATTGGCATAGAAAATTTAAACGGCAAAAAAATTATTCTACATAAAATTGAAGCAAAAGAAACCTATTACTCTTTAGGTAGAACTTATAATTTAAGTCCTTCAAAAATTATGGATTTTAATGGAAATGTGTCGTTACACCCCGGTGAGGTGGTTAAAATACCTACTAATCAGATTTTTAGTAATAAACCAGTCAGTTTTTCTTCTCCAAAAAAAGATGAAAAAATAACAAAAAAAGAAACTACACATAAAGTTGCTCCCGGAGAAACCTTATACGCTGTTGCTAGCAAATATAACATGCGTGTAGATGATTTAAAACTGATGAATGCTTTAAAATCAAACAACCTAAGTATTGGGCAAGTTTTAAAAGTTATTAGTAGTGAAGAAGTAAGTTTAACACCTACCGTAGAAAAAAATGCTGCTGGTAATACCGTTTTGGTAGATAAAAAACCTGTTTCAAAACCCGTTAGTTCAAACACTCCTGTCAACAAAATCAAATATTTAGATTCTACAGATTCGCAAGCAAGTATTGAAATCCCGAAAAATCGTTACGGAATTACCGAAATGAACGATAAAGGTTTAGCTGTTTGGATAGAAGATAATAACATGGATGCAACTAAAAGTTACGCGTTACACCGTACGGCGCCTGTAGGTACAATTATAAAAATAACCAACCCTATGTCTAACAGAAGTGTTTTTGCTAAAGTTGTGGGTAGATACACAGAAAATGAAACCACTAAAGATGTAATTATTGTTTTAACAAAATCTTGTGCAGATGCAGTTGGTGCTTTAGATAAGCGTTTTTTAGTAAATATAACTTTTGGCATTCCAAATGAGCAATAAAAAACCTTATGTAATTGGTGTTGCAGGTGGTAGCGGCTCTGGTAAAACCTTTTTCTTAAATTGCTTTTTAAACCATTTTTCAAGCGAAGAAGTTTGTTTGGTTTCTCAGGATGATTACTACATTCCGCAAGGTGTAATGACGGCTGAGGAAAATAGGTTACATAATTTCGATTTACCAACTTGTATAGAAGTTAATAAGTTTGAAAAAGATGTATTTGATTTGCTAGCCTATAAAACGGTGTATAAACAAGAATATACTTTTAATAATCCGCTGGCAATCCCTAAGTTATTAGAAATAAAACCAGCCCCAATTTTAATTTTAGAAGGTTTATTTATTTATCATTACACTAAAATTGATGCAATTTTTGATTATAGAATTTTTATAGATGCTGCTACAGAAATAGCTTTAGAACGTAGGTTGAAAAGAGATTTAATAGAGAGAGGTTATTCTGAAGAAGATGTGATGTATAAATGGTCAAACCATGTTATGCCTTCATATAACGAGTATTTGTTACCTTATCGCAGCAAATGTGATAAAATCATAAATAATTCTACCAATCAACTCAGAAATGTTTTAGATATAACTGATGATATGTCTAATGAACTTAGAAATAAGTTAGGCATTTAATTTTTATAATTTGGTTTAACATAATTTGATTTTGTTTATAGATATATTACCTTTATAAATATCACGTAACAATATTCCCCAAAAAACATAATATCGTTATAGCAATAAAACACAAATGCTTTAATTAAATTTGTTTCAAAATCTATCTTGGAACAATACGATAAAAGGCTTTAAAGAAGCTTAAAGACTCAAAAATGATTAACACAACAGAACAAACATTTGATTACAATACATCCAGAGAAAAACTAATTTTAGCCGAATATGGCCGAAATGTGCAAAACATGGTTGAATATATTGTTGCCTTACCTACAAAAGAGGAGCGTAACAGGTATGCGCAAGTAGTAATAGATATGATGGGTTTTTTAAATCCTCATTTAAGAGATGTACCAGATTTTAAGCATAAATTATGGGATCACTTACAAATTATATCTAAATTTAAAATAGATGTAGATTCTCCATACCCTACTCCTACTACAGAAGAAATTAACTTTCGTCCAGAAGTTTTAGGTTACCCACATAAACGTATTAAAGTTAAACACTATGGTCATACTGTAGAGTTAATGATTAAAAGAGCCAAAGAAATTACCGAAGAAGACAAAAAACAACACATGGTAAATTCTATAGCTAATTTTATGAAAATGGCTTATGTTGTTTGGAATAAAGACCACGTTTCTGATGACCAAATTATTAGCGATTTAAAAGATTTATCTAACGGAGAGTTAGATGTTTCAAATGTTGTGCTAAACAAAGTTGAAATAAAACCTCCAAATACTAGCAGTAGCAGCGGTGGTCGTACTCAAAAAACAAATACCAGAGGGGGAAGTAGCAACGGTGGTCGCCAAAACAATAATAATAAAGGATCGGGTGGTCGTCAGCAAAGAAGTTACTCTAATAACAACAATAATAACAACAGCGGAAGCAGAAGATCAAATTAATTTTTGATTTATTTTAAAATAATAATCCCTAAATTATAAATACAATTTATGAACGCATTTGAGATTCGTGGAGGTAAACCATTAAAAGGTGAAATTACACCTCAAGGAGCTAAAAATGAAGCATTACAAGTACTTGCTGCGGTACTTTTAACCCCAGAAAAAGTAACCATTAGCAATATTCCTGATATTAAAGATGTTAATAAACTAATAGATCTTTTGGCAGATTTGGGAGTTGATATCAAAAGAATTTCTAAAGATACTTACGAGTTTCAAGCGGCAAATATTAATCTCGATTTTTTTCACTCACAAACCTTCAAAGCTAAAGGTGGCAGTTTACGAGGTTCAATAATGATTGTTGGGCCACTTTTAGCAAGATTTGGTAAGGCAGCAATCCCAAAACCAGGTGGCGATAAAATTGGTAGAAGACGCTTAGATACCCATTTTTTAGGTTTCGAGAAATTAGGTGCTAAATTTATATATAATGACGAAACAGGTTTTTTTAATATAGATGCAACACAATTAAAAGGTACATTTATTTTGTTAGACGAAGCTTCTGTAACCGGAACGGCTAATATTGTAATGGCTGCTGTTTTAGCGAAAGGCACTACTACTATTTATAACGCAGCATGCGAACCTTATTTGCAACAACTTTGCAAAATGTTGAATCGTATGGGTGCAAAAATATCTGGTATTGGTTCTAACTTATTAACCATTAACGGTGTTGAAGCTTTAGGCGGTACAGAACATAGGCTTTTACCGGATATGATTGAGATAGGTTCTTTTATTGGCTTAGCTGCTATGACAGAATCTGAAATTACCATAAAAGATGTTTGCTATAATGAATTGGGAATTATACCAGATGTTTTCAGACGTATAGGTATTCAATTCGAATTAAGAGGAGATGATATTTACATCCCTTCTCAAAAAAATTATGAGATAGATACCTTTATTGATGGTTCTATTTTAACAGTAGCTGATGCACCATGGCCAGGTTTTACACCTGATTTACTATCTATATTATTAGTAGTAGCTACACAAGCTAAAGGTTCGGTATTAATTCATCAAAAAATGTTTGAAAGCAGATTGTTTTTTGTTGATAAATTAATTGATATGGGTGCCCAAATTATTCTTTGCGACCCTCATAGAGCTACAGTTATTGGTTTAGATAAAAGATATTCTTTGAAAGGTATAGAAATGACTTCGCCTGATATTAGAGCGGGTGTTTCTTTGTTAATTGCGGCCCTATCAGCATCAGGTAGAAGTATTATACATAATATCGAGCAAATAGAACGAGGTTATCAGGATATAGATACCAGACTTAAAGCGTTAGGTGCTGATATCAGAAGAATTTAAACAAAAAACTCTCCAAATATTGGAGAGTTTTTTGTTTCGAGGATATTTGCTATTTACTTAAAGCCTGTATAAATTTAAATTTAAATAAAACTATATCACACGGCAAAGCGTATGTGTTTGTATAAAATTAGAAATTATGAAAATCAAAACAATCATTATAACAAATATAGTAGCTAGCATTTTTTTTATGAGCTGTGTAAACGGTTCAACAGTTAAAGAAACAAATGTTTCAAATAACAACATAGAAAAAACTAGCGTTGTTGAAAATAAAACAGAAGCAGTTGCAAGTGTTGATCATACAGCTTTTGATAAATTATTGAAAGCTAATGTTAGTGCTAAAGGATATGTTAATTATGCAAATTTTGTGAAAAACAAAACCGCATTACAGGGATATTTAAAATCTTTAAGTGCTATTAAAGTTTCTAATTTATCAAATAATGAAAAGTTAGCATTTTGGATAAATGCATATAATGCAGCAACAATTGATCAAATTATCCGTAATTATCCTGTTTCTTCAATCTTGAAAATTGCAAACGGAAAAGTTTGGGATCAAACATTAGCTTATAAATTCGACAACAGAAGTGTTACTTTAAATGATATTGAAAAGAAAATATTATTGGGAACTGAGTTGTTTGATGCTAGAGTTCACTTTGCTGTAAATTGTGCGGCTGTATCTTGTCCAACATTGTCAAATACTGCTTATTCTGCTAATAACGTTCAAGATATGTTAACGGCTAACACAAAAGCTGCTTTATCTGACCCAAAATTCAATAAAATTACCACTAGCAGTGCGTCATTATCAAAGTTATTTGATTGGTATAAAGCAGATTTTATTAAAGCTGAAGGAAGCGTTGTTGATTTTGTAAATAAATATTCAACTACCAAGGTTACTAAAAACACCAAAATTAATTATTTAGAGTATAATTGGGATTTAAACGGGAAATAAGCATCACCAATAGTAACGTACAAATTAAGATGAAAATAGTAATTATTGGTAACGGCATTTCTGGAATTACCACGGCAAGGCACATCAGAAAACAAAGTGACCATGAGATACTCATCATATCATCAGAATCGGAGCATTTTTTTTCAAGAACGGCGCTCATGTATATTTACATGGGGCACATGAAGTACGAACACACAAAACCTTATGAAGATTGGTTTTGGAAAAAAAACAGAATAGATTTAAAGGAAGCTTATATAGAATCAATAAGTTTCGATGTTAAGGAACTTAAAACTTCAAGTCAAGAAATTATCAATTACGATAAACTTGTTATTTGTACTGGTTCTGTACCAAACAAATTTGGATGGCCGGGCCAAGATTTAAAAGGTGTGCAAGGTTTGTACACTAAACAAGATGTTGAGTTGATGGAAGAAAACACCAAAGATATACAGGAAGCTGTAATTGTTGGTGGAGGTTTAATTGGTATTGAAATGGCCGAAATGCTTAATAGTAGAGGTATTAAAGTAAACTTTTTAATTAGAGAAAAAAGTTATTGGTCAAGCGTTCTTCCTCTTGAAGAATCAGTTTTAGTAGGAAACCACATTGCAGAGCATCATATTAATTTATTGCCCCAAACAGAATTAGAAGAAATTTTAGCCGATGAGAATGGTAAAGTAAACTCCATTAAAACCAAAGATGGTAAAATAATAAAATGCCAGTTTGTTGGATTAACAGCAGGTGTTAAACCTAATATTGCGTTTCTGAAAAATACCGAACTAGACACTGATAAAGGTGTTTTAGTAAATGATTATTTAGAAACTAACATTAAAGATGTTTATGCATTGGGCGATTGCGCACAGTTTAGAAATCCTAAAGAAAACCACCCTCCTGTAGAACAATTATGGTACACCGGCAAAATGCAAGGTAAAGCTTTAGCAAATACAATTTGCGGTAATAAAACGGCTTACGATAGAGGTATTTGGTTTAATTCGGCTAAGTTTTTAGATATTGAATACCAAACTTATGGGTTAATGTTTAAAGTTCCGTTTGAGGATGAAGAAACCTTTTATTGGGAACACCAAAATGGTAAAATATCTTTTAGAGCTAATTTTGCTAAAACTGACGGTAGTTTAAGAGGTTTTAATTTTTTTGGAATACGTTTTAGGCAAGTAGTTGCCGATGATTGGATAAGAAGAAAAGAACCAATAAGTAATTGTATTGCTAACTTGAACAAAGGTTTTTTTGACTCTGAATTTAGTAAAAATCACCATTTAGCAATTTTAGAAAGCTTTAATAATAGTTTTCCAAATCATAAAGCTAAAATGCCCTATAAAAAGAAATTCTTAATTTTTTAATCCGAAACTATAAACAATGAAAATTATCCAAAAAATTGGTTTCGGAATATTTCTTATTTCTTTTGCCATATTCCTCTCATTATTGTTTGTTGGCAAATACAAATTAACGGATACTGTTTTTAATAATGTAATTACAGACAAAACCCACCAAAAATTATTAAAACCTGAATTAAGCAATATCTTAGATAAAGAATACACCAGTAATATTGACTTTATTAAAGACTTTAAGAACAGTGTTAATAGAATTAATGAAAAATTTAAATCTGAACAACAATGGGATAAATTAATTTACACAGATTATACCTTAGAAATAGTTAAACAAAGCACCATTGGTTTAGTGAAAGATAATAAAACCTTATTTTTTTATATATGCTTTGTTGTAAGTGCTTTGGGCGGCTTAATATATATAGTTGCCGAATTGTTTATAAGCCCTGTTGCTGGAATAAAAAATAACAATATTTATAAAACAAGAATTACCAGCAGAGGTGTTATAGCCTTTTTGTTTGCGGCTTTTCTAATCTCATTTTATATATTTCTTTATAAAGCCCCAGCTTATTTAAGTAATTGGATATTATTAGTTGATGATTTAAGTTTAGTTCTTACTGGCGGTGTAGCTTCTCAATGGTTTTTATATGGTTTTCTGTATTCGTTGATTATGACAACCATGGGTATTAAAATGTATGTGAAATATCGCCACAGTAATTACCAATTATTAAGAACCACATCTGTTATCTTCTTTCAATTGGCCTTTGCTTTTATAATTCCAAACATACTTATCAAATTGCAAATGCCCTCTATGGATTTTAAAAATATGTGGCCATTAGATTATTCTTTCTTTTTTGATTACAGGTTAGATGAATTAACAGCTGCCGGTACTTTGGGTTATTGGATGTTAGGTTGGGGCATATTTTTATTTGTGGTAGGTGTGCCAGTAATGGTTTATTTTTTTGGAAAAAGATGGTATTGCAGTTGGGTTTGTGGTTGTGGTGGTTTAGCCGAAACACTAGGAGATCCTTTTAGACAACTTTCTGATAAGTCTTTAAAAGCTTGGAAATATGAAAGAGTAATTGTTCATAGCGTTTTGGTTTTTGTAATTGTTATGACAATAGCTGTACTTTATACTTTTTTTACTGGTACTACAACAATATTAGGGATTGATACTTATCTAATAAGAGAAGTTTATGCATTTGCAATAGGATTTGTATTTGCTGGAGCAATTGGTACAGGATTTTATCCGCTGATGGGAAATAGAGTTTGGTGTAGGTTTGGATGCCCTTTAGCAGCATATTTAGGGTTAGTGCAACGTTTCAAATCAAGATTTAGAATCACTACTAATGGTGGCCAGTGCATATCATGTGGAAACTGCTCTACCTACTGCGAAATGGGAATAGATGTTAGAGCTTATGCTCAAAAAGGAGAAAATATTATTAGAGCATCTTGTGTAGGTTGTGGTATTTGTGCAGCTGTTTGCCCAAGAGGTGTTTTGAAATTAGAGAATTTAGCAGAAGAAGGAAGGTTTGATGCTTATATCAGACCAGAAGAAAGTATAATTAAATAATGACAGAAAATACAATCAGGAATATTTATGTAATTATTCCTGCATATAACGAAGAAGAATCTATTACGAAAGTTATTAATGACGTTCCAAAATCATTAGTAAAAGAGATAATTGTTTGTAATAATAATTCTAAAGATAATACGGCCGCAGCTGCAAAAAACGCTGGTGCAACCGTTGTTGATGCACCATTGGCAGGTTATGGTAATGCTTGTTTAAAAGGAATTGAATATTTAAAAACTAAAGCAACAGCAAAAGACATCGTTGTATTTATTGATGGCGACTACTCTGATTACCCCGAAGAATTAGTAAATATAGTTGAACCTATAATTAATAATAGCGCTAATTTAGTAATAGGTTCTAGAGCTTTAGGAATTAAAGAAAAAGGATCTATGACAATGCCACAGGTTTTCGGCAATTGGCTAGCAACTCACTTAATTAGAATATTTTATAATGTAAAATTTACAGATTTAGGGCCATTTAGGGCAATATCTTGGGGAGATTTGATGTTAATAAACATGAAAGACAAAACCTACGGATGGACTGTTGAGATGCAAGTAAAGGCTGCAAAACTTAATTTAAAATGTGTAGAAGTACCAGTAAAATATAGAAAACGAATTGGAGTGAGTAAAGTTTCTGGAACTCTTAAAGGGGTTATTTTGGCTGGGTATAAAATAATATGGACAATTTTTAAAAACTTGTAATTTTTAATATTATGATTTGGCAAGTTTCCATTCTTATACTTTACACATTATCTTTAAGTGTAATATTTATTTTTAGTATAGGTCAAGCTTATCTAATTTATTTTTATCTAAAAACGTCAGATGAGCATAATGAA
Source organism: Pedobacter alpinus (assembly GCF_042684645.1). Taxonomy (NCBI): domain Bacteria; kingdom Pseudomonadati; phylum Bacteroidota; class Sphingobacteriia; order Sphingobacteriales; family Sphingobacteriaceae; genus Pedobacter; species Pedobacter alpinus. Next base: position 65,577 of record NZ_JBHULV010000047.1, on the reverse strand, counting down.
GAGGTGATTACACCCTCTGTATTGCCAATTGTAACTATACAATTACCTCTTTTTAATGAGTTGTACGTTACAGAAAGACTCATAAACTCGGTTTGTAATTTAAATTATCCAATCTCAAAACTAGAAATACAAGTTTTAGATGATTCTAATGACGATTCTTTAATTCTTACTGCTAATATTATAAAACAAAAAATAGCCGAGGGATTTAATATTAAACACATCACTCGTGATAAAAATATTGGTTTTAAAGCTGGGGCATTACAACATGGATTATCTAATGCGCAAGGAGAATTAATAGCAATTTTTGATGCTGATTTTTTGCCAGAAGCTGATTTCTTACACCAGCTTATCCCCCATTTTCAAAATCCTAATATTGGTATGGTGCAAAGTAGATGGGGCCATATTAACAAAAACTATTCTTTACTTACTAAAATTCAAGGCTTTGGTTTAGACGGGCATTTTACCATAGAACAAACTGGAAGAAACAAAGCCAACTTATTTATGAATTTTAATGGCACTGCTGGTATTTGGCGTAAACAATGTATTTCTGATGCAGGCGGATGGCAGCATGATACACTAACAGAAGATTTAGATTTAAGTTACAGAGCACAATTAAAAGGGTGGAAATTCAAATATGTTGAAGAATTAACTACTCCTGCCGAATTACCTATAGAACTTAATGCTTTTAAATCTCAACAACACCGTTGGACAAAAGGAGCAATTGAAACTTCTAAAAAAATGATTAAAGAAATTTGGAAAGCGGATGTTGGTTTAAAAAAGAAAATTTTCGGAAGCTTACATTTACTAAACTCTTATGTTTTTCTTTTTGTTTTTTTAACCAGTATTTTAAGTCTTCCGGTTTTATTAATTAAAAACAACTCTAATATACCTGTAATTTACTTTCAATTATTATCGGTATTTATGATTGGATTTATAATTGTTACCGTATTTTATTTAATTGCGAATTTCTCTAAAAAAGACTCTTTTAAAGCTTTTGCCAAGCTTTTTCCTATGTTTTTATCAGTTTCAATGGCATTAAGTTTTCATAATTCTATTGCTGTTTTAGAAGGCTTATTTAACTTTAAGTCTGATTTTATACGTACGCCAAAATTTAACTTGTCAAATATTAAGCAAAGCTTTAAAGACAATGTTTACATTAATAAAAAACTTCCAAAATCGTTTTATGTTGAACTGTTCTTGTTCGTTTATTTCTTTTTAGGAATAGTAGCTGCATTTTATTATAACGATTATGGATTATTACCTTTTCACTTAATGCTTTTTTTAGGTTTTGGCATATTAAACTATTACGCTTTAAAACATCAACTTGTTAAAAATTAGTTTTTAAAATACTTTTTAGAGCTCAAAAAAAATCCCTTTTGAATATATTCAAAAGGGATTTTTTTGTTAAGAGTTTTTGTGTCTTTAATTATCTTTTAGATATGTCAACGTAGTCTTGATTTTTTTCTCCAACGTAAATCTGACGAGGACGACCAATAGGTTCTTTATTTTCTCTCATCTCTTTCCATTGTGCAATCCAACCTGGTAAACGCCCTAATGCAAATAAAACAGTAAACATTTCTGTAGGGAAACCTAAAGCTCTGTAAATTATTCCTGAGTAAAAATCAACGTTTGGATATAATTTTCTTTCTACAAAGTAAGGATCATTTAGCGCAACTTCTTCTAATTTTTTCGCAATATCTAAAACTGGGTCGTTTATACCTAGTTTTGCTAAAATCTCGTCACAAGCCTTTTTAATAATTTTTGCTCTTGGATCAAAGTTTTTATAAACTCTATGCCCAAAACCCATTAAACGGAAAGAATCGTTTTTATCTTTTGCTTTATTAACCCACTTATCCACATCACCACCATCATTTTTAATTTTCTCAAGCATTTCAATTACTGCTTGGTTGGCACCGCCATGTAACGGACCCCAAAGTGCAGAAATACCTGCAGAAATTGATGCGTATAAATTACAATCAGAAGAACCTACAATTCTTACTGTAGATGTTGAGCAATTTTGCTCATGGTCTGCATGTAAAATAAGCAACTTATTCATCGCATCAATAACTACATCATCAATTACGACATCTTCTGTACGTTGACCAAAAGTCATGTACATAAAGTTGCTTACATAATCATATTTGTTTTTTGGATAAATTACCGGATGCCCCAAAGATTTTTTATAAATCCAAGAAACAATAGTCGCCATTTTAGCCAATAGTTTGATAATAGTTAATTCAAACTCTTCTTTAGTTTGGTTTGGGTCTAAAGATTCTGGATAAAAAGAAGACAAAGAACAAACCAAAGAAGACAATTGCCCCATTGGATGAGATTTTGATGGAAAGCCATCAAAAAACTTCTTCATATCTTCATGCACCAAAGTATGGCGACTAATTTGAAGTTGAAAATCTTCTATTTGTTTTTGGGTAGGTAAAGCTCCATAAATCAACAAATAAGCAACCTCTAAAAAAGTTGATTTTTCTGCTAATTCTTCAATACCGTAACCTCTGTATTTTAATATTCCTTTTTCTCCGTCTAAAAAAGTAATTGCACTTTTTGTAGCTCCAGTATTTTTAAAGCCACTATCTAATGTCACATAACCAGTTTGATCTCTTAATTTAGCTATATCAATAGCCTTTTCCTCTTCTGTACCTTCAATAATAGGTAGGTTGTACAATTTTCCGTCTAATTTAAGTTCTGCTGTTTCTGACATATAGTTTTTTTTGGCTTTGGCACAAATTTAATTATTTATGCGAGTAAATAAGGTTATAAATTAACTAAATCCCCTCATTTAGCTAAATAAACACTTATTCCGCTTTAAACAAAATAAAAAATCAAAAAATTTAAATGTTTTTAGCTGTTTAGCATAAAATTTACAATTAATTATCAATTGAATTACTTTAACTCAATTTTTCATCAAAATTATATCGCTGGCACTCCTTATTTTAAAATTCTTATAACATAAAAAATAGAATTAAAATTTTAAAACCAGACGTAAATATTATTCGTAATTAAACATATCTTTAAATGTATTTTTATGTATGAAATATCTTAAACTTAAAATAATTATTTCTGTTTACGTCTGTTTAATCATCCTTGCGGTATATAACAGCTTCCATAATTATAACAATGATATAAATAGCGCTAAGCAAGAAGTTTTTACAAAGCTTTCTACAGTTTCTTCAATAATTGCTTCTCAATTAGATGGAGATAAACATGAGAAAATCATTAATTCTTTTCCAAACACTGATGATATAAATACTAACACTCAAAACAAAGATTATTCTGAGATTAACAAACAGTTAGCTACAATAAAAAAATCTTCGGGTATTAACACAGATATTTATACCCTTGTACCCACTCAAGATATCAAAAAGTTTTATTTTGGAATATCATCAAGTGATAAGCCTTATTACAAACATTTATACCATACCCCGCCTAAAGAATTAATAGATAATTATAAAAAAGGCGGTGTAATAGATGAATATAATGATGAAAATGGAATTTGGCTATCTGCTTTTACGCCTGTAAAAAACAGTAATAATGAGGTTGTTGCTGTTGTGCAAATAGATAAAAATTTTGAAGAATTTAAAGATGATATTTTTCATGATTTAATTAATAATATTTTATTGGTAATAGTTTTTTATGCTTTTATTGGTGTTTTATTATACTTATTTCTGAAATCACTTTTAATAAAAGAAGAAAACTATAACAAAGCACAAAATGAATACACAGATATTTTAGCTAAGGAAGTTGAATTAAGAACAAAAGAACTCTCTTTAATAAATAAAAAATTAAATAAGGTAAATAAAGAACTCGAATCTTTTTTCTATAGCACCTCGCATGATATTAGAGGTCCACTTTGTAGAATTTTAGGCCTTTCTTCTTTGGCTAAAATTGAGACTGATAAACAAGAACTTGTTGAAATGATTGAAATAGAGTCTCAGAAAATGGACGAGATGCTAAAAAAAATGATACTTGTGAATAACATAAGAACAAAAGATTTAAAAATAGTTAGCATTGATGTTAATAATAGGCTAAATGAAATATTAAGTGGAATTAATAATAAGTATAAGCTAGATAAACATGATGTTATTGTGAAAACACAAAGCCAAAGTTTAAATAATTTTAATTGTGATATAGAACTATTTGATTCTATAGTAATTAATCTTTTAGATAATGCCTTTAAGTTTAGCAAGCCAGGCAACCCGATAGTTAAAATTAATTCTTTTATAGACCAAAGCGGCATTTTAAGTTTATCAGTCATAAATAATGGAAAATCTTTTTCTGAAATAGAAAAAGATAATGCTTTTGAATTATTTAAAAGAGCAAATAAGCAAGGAGATATGGACACTATACGCTTAGGCTTATACTCTATAAAAACTGCATTAGATAGAATTAACGGTTTAATTGATATTTATCCAAAAAATAATCTAACAGAAATTAGAGTAATGATACCAAACAGTAATGCAAGCGAGGCAATTAATGAACTTATTTTAAAACAAAAAATAAGTTTAAGCTAAATTATTTGTTTTGAGTTCGGTATTTTTTTGGCGTTACGCCCATTGTTTTTGAGAATAATCTGGTAAAATAATGAATATCCAATATCCCAAGTTTAAAAGAAATTTCTTTTATCAAAAAATCACTAAATTTGAGATACTCACAAGCTTTCTGCATCTTAATATTATTATAATAGTTAATAGGCGAAAAACCAGTTTCTTTTTTAAATAGAAAAGAAAAGTGAGAAACCGAAATGTTCACATTCTCTGCCATTTGAGACAGTGTAATATGTACAGCACAATTTTCTTTCATAAATTGAATTGAGGTGTTTATTAAACTTTGATTTTTATTTTCTTTATGAACATCAATATCTGTAATTAATACAAAAGAAGAAATTAAATTAAGTAAACACATATTTATTAAAGTTAGATTATCATCTCCAAAACCTCTTTCTAAATATTGGTAAATTCTATTAAACAATTTTATTCTTTCCTCATTATATGGCAAATAACCTTTATAAGATTTTGCTGATTTTATAAATAAATCAGACATTTCCTCAATTGCAGTTCCTTTATAAAAAAACCAGAAAATTGTCCAAGGTTTAATTTTATCTGCATAATAAGAAAACGGTGTTTGCGCTGGTATAATAAAAAAATCTCCAGGCGAAATATGAAATATTTTATGATTAATAATTGCAACCCCATAACCGTTTATACAATAAATAAGTACATATTCCTCTCTCCCATCATTTTCTTCCATAAATTGATATTTAGCATCCGGAAAAAAACCAACTTTTGTGAAATTCCCTATTTTTGAAGTAGTGTTAATTTCACCATATTTTTCTAAAATATAATTTGGTAATTCTATTAAGCGTTGTCCTGCAAATCCTTGTTTCTTCTTTGCCATTTAATAACTGTTTGTATAAAAATATATTTTATTTAAATAATTGCGTAATATAGTCCAAGATTACAATAATATATAACATATTTTACCCTTTTTCTTGTAATACCTTGCAATCATATTAACAGTTTATATAATTATAAATTTTGAACTCAAGCTGTTATTAATAAACCAACTTTAAGCAAATAATAAATGAGAGACCCACAAAATCTTGTAAAAAGTATTTTTCTAAAAACATTTAATGAAGAACCTGTTATTGTTCGTTCACCAGGAAGAGTAAATTTAATTGGAGAACATACCGATTATAATATGGGTTTTGTTTTACCAGCTGCGATAAATAAAGCTGCTTATATCGCTTTAACAAAAAGAGAAGATGATAAAATTTTTGTAGTTGCTGCTGATTTAGATGAGTCTTACACTACAGGTGTAAATAATTTAACTTACTCTGATAAAGGTTGGCCAAACTATGTAATATGTATAGTAGAACAATTACAAAAAATAAATAAAATAGTAGGTGGTTTTAATGCAGTAATATCTGGCGATGTGCCTTTAGGCGCAGGAATGTCATCATCAGCAGCTATAGAATGTGCAACTATTTTTGGTCTTAACCATGTTTTTAACTTGGAGTTAGAAAAAATGCAAATGGTAAAATTAGCTCAAAAAGCAGAAAACGAGTTTGTGGGTGTTAATTGTGGTATTATGGACCAGTTTGCAAGTGTTTTTGGTAAACAAGGACATGTGGTGAAATTAGATTGCCGATCTTTAGAATATGAATATGTTCCGTTTGAGTTAGAAGGAATTAAGATAGTGCTTTTTGATTCGATGGTAAAGCATTCTTTGGCCTCATCAGAGTATAATGTACGTACCAGCCAGTGTGGCGAAGGTGTTTCTATAATCCAACAAAAATACCCAGAAGTTAAAACTTTAAGAGATGCTACTATTGAAATGGTAGAAGAATGTTTAGCTAATGAAAGTAAGGATATTTATGATAGGTGTAAATATGTAGTTGAAGAAAACCACAGACTATTAGCCGCTTGCGAAGATTTAAAGGAAAACAAAATTGCTGATTTTGGGCAGAAAATGTATGAAACACATACAGGGTTAAGTGAACTTTACGAAGTAAGTTGCCCTGAATTAGATTTTATAGTTGATTGTACAAAAAAAGAAGATGGAATTTTGGGAGCCAGAATGATGGGTGGTGGTTTTGGTGGTTGTGTAATTGCCTTAGTTAAAGAAGACGAATTAGAGGGTATTGTAAAAAGAATAAAAGAAGCTTATTTCAATAAAATGAACATAGGCATGAATGTTTACATTACTCAAATTGAAAACGGTACACATATTATAGATTAAGTAGTAAGTAGTAAGTAGTGAGTAAGAAGTAGTGGGTAAAAAAACTAGGATTTAATTCAAATTTTAAAAAAGAAAAATTTTAGTCATTTAATGACTGGTAACAGAACTATATGAGTTTTAATTTCGAAGAACATCCACATAAAAGATTAAATATACTAACAGGTGACTGGATTTTAGTTTCTCCGCACCGGACAAAAAGACCTTGGCAAGGCAAGGTTGAAGCTTTGGTCAAATACCCTAAGCCCAAGCTATGATGAGAAATGTTATTTATGCCCAGGAAATACCCGTTTAGACGGAACGGTGAATCCAAAATATACCGCACCTTTTGCATTTAGAAATGATTTTTCTTCTTTACTAAATGATACACCAGATGGCGGACTTAACGCAAATGGTTTATTGCAAGCCAAAAGTGAAAAAGGAATTTGCAGAGTAATCTGTTTTTCTCCTCGTCATGATTTAACCTTGCCACAAATGGAGGTTGATGAAATTGTACAAGTGATTGATTTATGGAAAACTGAATTTCAGGAGCTGAGCAAAAACGAATGGATTAAATACATTCAGATTTTTGAAAATAAAGGAGATATTATGGGTTGTAGCAATCCACACCCTCATGGTCAAATTTGGGCGCAAAGCAGTACCCCTGACGAACCTGCTAAAGAAACCGTTCAATTAGCTAAATACTTTAAAGAAAACAAACAAAGCTTGTTGAGCGCTTATTTAGCAGAAGAAGATAAAACAAAAGAAAGAGTTGTTTTACAAAACGAGCATTTTGTAGCCTTAGTTCCGTTTTGGGCTGTTTGGCCTTATGAAACTATGATTATAAGTAAAAGACATGTTCAATATACGCATCAATTTACAACACAAGAAACCAAAGCTTTGGCTGAAATTGTAAAAGCCTTAACCATCAGGTACGATAACCTTTTCGAAACTTCATTCCCTTATTCTTCAGGTATTCATCAAGCACCTGTAAATGATGGTGAACACCCAGAATGGCATTGGCATATGCATTTTTATCCGCCATTGTTACGCTCGGCAACGGTAAAAAAGTTTATGGTAGGCTATGAAATGATGGCAAACCCACAAAGAGATATTACGGCAGAGCAAGCCGCTAAAAAGTTAAGAGAATTAGCTGATGTGCATTACTTAAGCAAAGTTTAAAATACGCTAGGTAAAATATCACTGGTAAATTCCCTTGATATTAATTATTTATGGGCGTTTAAACACGCTTTACACTACCTGCCTGACGGTAGCAAGGCGTCTTTTTTTTATCCTTCACTCCGTTCAGGATGACAAAAAAGATGCTGTTCCAATCGTTAACGCATAAATGTAAATAAACACTTAGTATCAGAATATTTGAAAAAGACCATAACATCAGTTCCTGAAGAAAAGGTAGAAGAAACTGTACCAACAAAAAAACCGGCCACTAGCACTAAAGCAAAAACAATTGCTAACCTAAGACAGCTGAAAAATCAAAAGATTTGTAATTAAATTAATAAATATCATAAATAGCTAAGCTTCACAATAATTTAAGCTTGGCTATTTCATCCTATTTATTTTTGAAGTATTACGGTCGCTTACAAATTTAAAAGCATGGGTCAATTGTTTCAATAACTCCTCTATATTAATGGGTTTAGATAAAAAATCGTTCATGCCAACTTTCAAACACTCTTCCTTATCTTCTTGCATTGCATTAGCTGTTAAAGCAATTATGTAAGGCTGTACAATGGGTAAACTTCTGATGGTTTGCGTAGCTTCTAAACCATCCATTTCTGGCATTTGCACATCCATTAAAATAACATCAAAATCATGTAATTCCATTAAAGACAATACTTCAATCCCATTTTCTGCCATAATGGGTTGGTAACCTAATCTATTTAAAATTTTATCAATCAGCTTTTGATTGATGTAATTATCTTCAGCTACTAAAATCTTTAGCGGATGCTTCTCCCCAAATGCTTCAATCAATAATGTAGGTTTTTTTGTTGGTTCAATGGTATCATGAGCGAACTGAAACCCTTTCTGCAAGGCTTTGCAAAGATCTTGTTGTTTAACTGGCTTGAGCAGGATAGATGAGAAAAGCTCCGGAAAATCATTCTTTGAATCATCACCAACAGAACTCAATAAAACTATTGGTAATTGTGGGTTTTTACCCTTTACTGATTTTGCAAACTCTACACCATTTATATCTGGCATTTGCATATCGGTTAATACCAAGTCAAAAGTATGTTTACTTAACTCGGCTAAAGCTTCCTTAGCTGAATTTGCCATTATAGGAATTAATTCCCAATGTTCTAACTGTATTTGTAGAATTTTAAGGTTAGTTTCATTATCGTCAAGCACCAAAACTCGTTTACCTTTTTGGCTGGTCATACTACAAGGCACCTTTATAAGAACAGGTTGTGTACTAATTGCAGTAGCAATGGTGAAATGAAAAGACGATCCTACGCCTAACACGCTATCTGCAATAATAGTTCCGTCCATTAAATGCACCAAACGTTCGCAAATAACCAAACCTAAGCCGGTGCCACCATATTTGCGATTGGTTGAAGAATCTACCTGACTAAATGCTTTAAACAATCTTTGTAATTTATCTTTAGGAATCCCAACACCACTATCTCTTACTTCAAAAGCAAGTTCGATGTGGTTATCTTCATTTTGTTTTAATAAACTAACTCCTATAAACACTTCTCCTTCAGCGGTAAATTTAATGGCATTACCTGTAAGGTTAATTAGTATTTGCTTTAACCGTAAACTATCCGCAACCAAATTTAAAGGGATTTCATGTGCAATCTGATAGATCAAGTCGAGGTCTTTTTCTGCTGCTTTGCCTGCAAACATATCCATCACCTCTTCTATGCAATCCCGTAGGTTAAAATCATGCAAATCTAGCTCAAGCTTACCAGATTCTATTTTAGAAAAATCTAGTACGTCATTAATTACATTTAACAAAATTTCTCCACTTGTTTTAATCGTTTTTACATACTCGGACTGTTCAGGATTTAAAGGAGTATCATAGAGCAATGTAGCCATTCCTAAAACTCCGTTCATTGGGGTACGAATCTCGTGACTCATTGTGGCTAAAAAAATGCTTTTAGCCTGATTGGCTTTCTCTGCTTCTTTACGAATACTTTGCTCTTGTTGCTTTTGTAGATAAAGCTCTTCATTTAGATTTTGCAATTCTTCTGATTGTGCTTGCAATTCTTCATTAAGTTCCTGCAATTCGCCAGATTGTGTTTGTAATTCATCAGTACGATGATTCAAATTATTGATGTAATTCCTTAAAGTTGTTTTTAATAGATTGAAATCATTATAAAGTTTCTGAATTTCAATACTATTAGGCATAATGCTTTTTTCAAAATCTTTGTGTTTGATATCTTTAAAATCTGAGCTGATAAATGCCTCCATTGTTTTGTTCAAGGCTCTGATATCTCGAGTGAGGTATTTAGAAAGTACCCAGCTTAGCAAAAAGCCAAGCATTAATAATGAAATCGAAAAAACAATTAAAAGGTTGGTAAATCTATGCTGTAAATATTGAATTTCTTGGATAGCAAGTTTATCTGTTTGGGCATACACTTTTCCAAATTTCTCAATATAGTTTTGCGTTTTCGGCACTATACCTTCTGCTTTATTAATGCCTAACCTTTCTGTATAATTAAAAAAGGCGGTAAAATATTTTTTATATTGATGTAGTGCGTCAGCTCTGCTCTCAGCATTTAATAGGCGTTGAATAAGGAGATCAATTTCTTTAAAAAAAAGTTGAGCATATTCAACTTTACCTCGTAACATATAATCTTTTTCATGACGGCGTAATTGTAAAATCTCTGTCCCTAATACTATTTTTGAATTTTCTATCCAATGCGCATATCCCCTCATTTTACCTTCTAAACCATCGTTCTCAAAGCCCTTCTGATAATAAATTAATTTGAGTGATTTACCCAATACCAAAGTTTGCTTACTTAAATCTATTAAACTGTCTAATGATGGTGTAACATGAAGCTTATTTTGGATGGCTTTAGCTTTAAGCTGATAAAGATCTTTACGGATACTATCTTGAATGAGCAAAAATTTATCAATGTTTTTCTGCTTGCCTGTTTTATAAAAATTAGGATCATGAAAGCCCGAAAGCATGAATTGCTGTAAATCATCAATACTTTGCAAATATTGGATTTGGATATGACTGAGACCTACAGTAAAGGCTTGCAATTGTTTTTTCCTTTGGTCTATGCAGTTATAAACTATTACCCATAAAAGAATCACTAAAAAAAAAGAAAAAAAACTTAAAAGGAGCCTAGCCTTAAAAGATTTTAAAAGTTTAATTTGAAATAAACGCACAAGTAATTATACGTAGCCACGCATTAGCAGTTGTTATGGCTATATTAAGTTTATGTTTCCTTTATGATGTAGCAATTGGTTAATGGGTAATAGACAATGGTAAATAAAACAACAAAAGAGCGAGCTAAGCAACCCACTCTTTTGCTGTAATTTATTGATTAGTGTATTAAGGATTAATTTTTAGGGTTTTTCCTGCAATATCTTCCCACCTGTATAAATGGTAAGTTTTATCATCGCTCATGGCGACAAAAAGTCCATGTTTAAAATCGTTGTTTAGGGGGATGGAAACAATATCCGAACCGTCACTTTGGTTAGTTGATGTTTTTACAGAAGTGATGAATGGGTGGTTGTGTGGACTGCCATCGCCTTCCCTGCTGTACACTTTAAACTGATTGGCGCTTTGATCTGATACCAAAATATATCCTGCATTTGCCGAAGTTTTATAAATACTGATTCCTTCATTATCATCTTGGAAACCTTCGGTGGCAAATAAGGCCAATTCTTCATTTCCTTTTGCCGGATCTGCATAATATTTACGTACCCCAACTTGTTCATCAGAATAATAAACAAAACCCATCTCATTATCAACAGCAATAGCTTCTATCTCTTTTTTACCACTGTAATTTCCAAATTTCCTTACCAATGTTGCTTTCACTTTTCCGCTACCATCATCTTCTAATAAATATTGCCAAAGGTAAGTTCCATCTGTAGGTCCTGATTTTCTACCTGCAATGGCGTAAATTTTTCCAACAGGACTGGTGTAAAGTGCAATGCCCATTAAATCACGAAATTCTAATCCAGTTTCTCCTTCAAATATAGGAATACCGCCATTGTCTAATTCCTGCATATCGGGTAAAGAAAATATCCTGAGCTTGTGTGTGAGTCTCTCGGCAGCCACTGCAATATCAAAAGATTTTCCTCCTAGTTTTAACCCGTAAGCAATGTCCACATTATTGGGTCTTTTTAAAGCTCTTGTTTTTTCTTGGATGATTTTTCCTTTTAAATCATAAACATACAAGCCCCCGTTTTCATCTTTGTCTGTCCCTACAATTAAAGATTGTGCAGGATCTGTTGGATTTACCCAAATTGCAGGATCGTCGGTGTCAAATTTAACTGGCTCTGTAATGTACAAGGGCTTAACGCTGTTGCTATCTATATTTTGGTTTGCGCAGGATGCAAAAAGTGCTAAAGATGCTGCGCTTAATAATATTTTATATGAAATCATGATTTGTTATTTTGTTGAATAGGATGGTTATTTTTTTAGATTGAGGATAATATCGTTCGTTTCTGTATCGTCAAATTCTCCTTGTAGGGTAAGCACCAAATTTTCGCCGTCAATTTTAAAAGTGCCTTTGTAAACAAATTCTTTTTCCGAGCCGTCTTCTTGCTCCACCTCACCTACAAATTCTACCGCTCCTTCTTGTGCATCATCTTCCAGTTCCTCAAATTCACCTTCTATTTCTATTTCTTTATTTACGGTTTCTTTCTCGCCGCATTCGTCAATCTCTTCGGTTTCTTTAAGTACAATAATTGCTTTAAACTCACCGTATTGAAATTCCACCAAAATTTCTTCTACATCTGCAGCGGTTAAATTCTTTACATCTTCGTTCACTAAACCAAAAAGTTGAATGTACTTCTCAAACTCTGCCTGATTATTGATATCCAATTCATACTCGCCATAAATACCTTCATCATCTAATACCATAAACTCAAATACATTGTCTTTATTAACCACTACATTTTGTCCGTTGGCATCTAATCCGGTTAATTTAATCTCTAGTTTTCTGGCTTGGCTATTAAAAATATCGTCATCAAACAAATCTGCATCTGTTTCAAATTCTATTTCTATTTCTTCTACGCCTTTCGGGAAAGTCACACTTCCTTTTCCTGTATTTACATCATAAACTAAGTTTAGGTCGATGCTTTCATCTTCGGATGTGGTGCAATCGTCTATTTCATAAAATGCTTTCGCATCTAAAATAAATGAGGAGATGCTTTTAAATCCTTCAAAATCGGTAATTTCAAAATTTACTTTCACATCTTGCGCTAACGGAACTATTTTACCGCCCAATTCATTTCCTTCTGGGTCAACCCTATCGGCTAATGTTATTTTAAAACTAAATTTATCTTCGTCTTCCAATTCTCCATCGCCTTCATCGGCTAAAAGCAAAATTTGCGGAAAATCGGCTTCAACCAATGGTGTTACCAGGTTATCGTTCTTTTTATCGCAAGCTGATAAAGTAATGATCAACGCAGATAAAAATATATATCTCAAATTTTTCATGTGTTTTCTAATATGGGTTTGTGGATACTACAAATTAAATTTCAGACCGAAACGAGTCCAGAAAGAATAGAATTCTCTTTGGATAGTTTGACTTTTATTGCCTTGATAAACTTCTAAAGGCTGGTTGGTCATGTTTAAGACTTCAGTAAATAACCTGATGCGATTATTGATGGCATAACTGGCACTGGCATCAAACTGTAAGCGGCTTTTTACATAAATATCTTCTTCTTTTGTACCACCTACTTCTGATAAGAATTCGCCATTGAAATTAAGAGACGTTCTGATAGAGAATTTTTTACCCTCGTAAGCCAAAGAAGCATTTCCTACATTTGAAGATTGGCCAGGCAGCCTGATTTCCTCTGTGGTATTGGCGTTGGCTTCATCAGCACCTCGGCTTTGGATATTTGCTTTAGAATGGGTATAGGTATAATTTAAATAAACACTAAAATCTTTTAAAACGGGGATAAAAGTTAGTCTTCTTTGGAAAGCAAACTCTAATCCGCTTACTTGCGCATCATTACCGTTTTGTGCTTGTACCACATCTATCCCAGTAATGCTTGGTGTACCGGTTAATGGGTAAGGAGAATTGAACAAGATTCTGTTGTAAATAAAATCATCCAATTGTTTGTGGAACAATCCTGCGGAAACAATACCTACCGAGCCAAAATAACGCTCGAACATTAAATCATAATTGATGGCACTTACCGGTAATAAAGCTGCATTTCCTGCTGTAGCTACACCATCTTCTCGGTTAATTTCTTGTGCCGGTACAATTTCCGCAAAATTTGGACGAGCATAAGAATAGGTAACAGCAGCTCTGATATTGCTGAATTTATTGAGTTCGTATTTGAAATGTAATTGTGGCAATAAGAAATCGTATTTACTGGTTCCGCTTACGGGGATAATTTCATCTAAATCGCCAGCTTCATTAATCACAACATCTTTAGAATTGTAGCTCACTTTTGTGCTTTCGTAACGGAAACCACCTAAAACCATCAATTTCTTAAATTGCTGACGAGCCATTAAGTAAGCCGCCATTACATCTTCAGAGGCGGTATAAGCTTCCAGTGCTTCGTCTATCGCTTTGTCTTCTATCTGTAATTCAAACTGACCCGGATTGGCATTGTAATGCGTAATCAGTTTACCTAAATCTAAAGGTCTGCCCAGTTCATATCTTCCAGACATAAACTCATCTTTAACTGGATCCCTATCAAAATTACTTAAATCAGGTACGCCACCTAGGTTTTCGAACGTATTTTGCTGAATGTTAAAGTTCTTATTTTTCGACCTTACTTTAGCTCCGAATTTGATTAAACCATCGTTACCATTTACTTTATAGGGTACACCGACATTAAATTTTGCAGTTAGATTTTCGTCTTTTGCTACTGTTTTACCAAAGCCTACGGCATCAAAATCATACAAAGAATTGTTGGTATAATCTGCGGCTTCAAAAGCTGGGAATTTAGGATTGCTAAAATCTAAAGTACTGGGAATGCCTGCTATAAACTCGCCTTCGTTATCGTAAGGCGTATACTGTTCTCCAAAGCTGTACTGTCCTTCATAATCTAAAAATACCTTTTTAAAAGTATGCTTTGCACCAGCGTTGATAGAGATTACAGCTTGTGATTCGAAACGGTCTTTAGTTGCTTTTACAATTTCGTCATCTTCGGGAATAAAAATATACCTTCTTCTAAATTCCCTATCGGTAAACTTAGAGTACAGACCTTTTAGATAAACCTCGTGATGCGAATTAAATTTATAATCAAAAGATGAACTTAAGCCCAAACGAGTTCTGGTCAATTCATAATCCCTCAATTCCAGTTCATTGTCTTCCACCGCTCTTTCTACTCCATCAGAACCTAAATCGTTATGATAGTAATTGCTATTTAAAAGCATACCGAACTTTTGGTTTTTACCAAAACGCTGACCGTACTGTAACTGCCCTTGTAAATTTGGCTTCCCCATCAAATTATTGTAACCACCGCCTAAAGAACCTATAATCTCAGGCGTACTGCTTTGGGCAGTTCTAGTAA
This sequence comes from Pedobacter alpinus, assembly GCF_042684645.1. NCBI lineage: Bacteria > Pseudomonadati > Bacteroidota > Sphingobacteriia > Sphingobacteriales > Sphingobacteriaceae > Pedobacter > Pedobacter alpinus. Next base: position 50,178 of record NZ_JBHULV010000047.1, on the reverse strand, counting down.
TTAAATTGATTGATCCACCAATCGCATCACCATCCATATCTGGTGTTAATGCTTTGGTCACCTCTATAGATGCCAATTGATCTGATGGAATTGCATCTAAAGCCACAAAACGTACATCCGCCTCTGGAGATGGGATTTGCTCCCCGTTTACACTAGTATTGGTAAATTGAGGTGCCAAACCACGTATAGAAACGTATCTACCTTCTCCTTGATCTCGCTCAATATTTACGCCTGGCACTCTTTGCAAAGCTTCGGCAGCGTTAGGATCGGGAAAGCGTCCAATCTGATCGGCAGCAATAATGTTTTTAATATTGTCAGCATTCTTTTGCTGATTTAATGCTTTTGCCTGCCCTTGTGTATAGCCAGTAATGACTACGCTGCTCAGTGTTTGCTGGCGACTGGCTAAGGTAATGTTCAACACTTTCAGTTCATTATCTTTTAAACTGACCTTGATAATGGTATCCTGATAGCCCAGATACCTCACTGTTAAACTTAAATTTCCGGAGTTTACGTAAAACTGATACTCGCCGTTAAGGTTAGTAAAGGTTTGGTTATTGGTACCAGAAAGTAGAATGGTAGCTCCTGCCAAAGGTTCCTTATTTTCCTGTCCAACAATTTTTCCTTTTATAATTCCGCGTTGTGCAAAAGCCAACGTTGCAAATAGTAAAAGGGGTACGCAAAAAAGTAGTGATCTTAAATTCATAAAATTATTTTTTTATTGCAGCAAAGATTAACCCTGATGATTTGGCAATCAATTTAATGGCGTTACAAAATATATACAGTCCCAAAAACAGCATTAACAGGAGGGCAACATTTCAATTTTAAACAAAACAACATATTGATTATCAATTTATTACAAAAAACAAAAAAGCCATTAAGCTTGTGTTAAGCTATTGTTAGCGTACTTTTAAGACTATAAACTTTGAATAAAAGTGCTGAGGTTTTCCCCTTCTCCGAGATTGAGTTTTTTGCGGAGTCTGTACCTTGAAATTCTTAAGCTATCTTGAGATATGCCCAAAAGTGTGGCAATATCGGTAGAGCTCAAGTTCATTTTTAGCAAGGCCACTAAGCGGAAATCTGAAGAGGTTAAATTGTTACAATGCTTTTTTAGGCTATCAAAAAAATGTTCATGCACCCTTTCAAAAATAATTCTAAAATCTTCCCAATTTTTATCTTGATTGTTGTTGAAACTAATAAGATTGAGGAGCTGCTTCAATTCTTTGCGTTGGTCTCTTTTCTCATCTTTGATCATCGCATTCAGCTTACTTTTTAATTCTTCTAGTAGTTGATTTTTTTGGATAAGGTGTAAAGTATGACTCGTTAGCTCTTTACTTTTCAGTTCTAACTCGCCATTTAATTTCTCTTCTTTTAATTGCTTATTGTACAAATCGGCTTCTAATGCTTGCTTTTGAATTTCATATAAATTGTTATTCTGTTCATTTAGCTTCTGCTCGTTTTTAATTTTCAACCGTTGCCTACTAATGATACTTGCGCCCAGAGACACCAATAATATAAAGATTAATCCTGCGCCAATACCCATTAAACGGTTTGCTTTTCTGTCATTTTCAAATTGAACGATGGCATTGTCTTTTTGTTCTATTTCAAAAAGTGTTTGCAGCAGCAACAATTGCTTTTTATTATCTTCAGAAAAGATACCCATAAAAATATCTCTCCCCAATTCGCTGTAATGGTAAGCGCTATCATGTTTTCCCATTAAATCAAATGCTTTTGAAAGATCTCTGTAGGCACTTGCTTGCTGGTAATGGTCATTTAAGGCTAAGGCTTGTTGAACGGCTTTTTTGGTGTAAGTCAAAGATTCTTTGTACCGTCCGTTTTTACGGTAAACGTCTCCAATATTGTTGATGATCTCTATTTGGGCCATTTTATTCCCTTTAGACTCGTTGATGGCTAAAGCTAATTTAAAATATTTAAGCGCAGAATCTAACTGTAGTTTATCCTCATAAATGCTTCCTAAATTTTCGTAGATTTTGGCGATTCCTGTTTGGTCTTTTACGGTATTGAATTGCTGTAAGGCTAATTGCTGAAATTTAAAGGCTTGTTGGCTGTCGTTACTTTTTTCATAAGTTTGACCAATAAAACCATAAGAACAGGCTATTCCTGCTTTGTGTTTGAGCTTTTTGTAAATACCTAGTGCTTCCTGGAAAGATTTTAAGGCTACATCATATTGCCTATTGTAATAGTATGTTTCCCCTATTTTATTCAGGTTTTCGGCCAATTCACCCAAATGGTTTTTTTTTCTGAACAAGTTATTGGCTTTATAATAATTATCCAAAGCTTGGGTGTATGCACCTTGTATGTAAAACAGTTCGCCCAATTGCTCATAACAAACGGCTGTGGTGTAAACATCTCCATTATTTTGAGCTTCTTTCATTAAACGCTTAATCTGTAAAAAAGCAGCATTTGGGTTTTCTTTAATCAGGTTATGGGTATGCTCATATCTATTGTATTCATTGCTTTTCGCTAAAAGCAATGAACTTCCTATCCATGAAAAATTGAAAAGCAGTATGGTTACTCTAATTAAAAAGTTTGCTTTTAATCCAAATGATATAAATCTCATTTTACCATACATTTTAAGAGTTCCTATTAAGGATACTAAAATAATGTGTGCAGGTTAAGTTAATGTTAAACTAGCTTATTGTTTTAAAATTGGAGTTTTTTACAGAAGAACGGAGTTTTTTTGTAGATGCCATGTTAATCAACATCAAAGCAACTAAATTAACAAGTATCAATTGTAATTATACCTATAATTGCTTCTTCTTTTTTCATAAAAAACCTTCGATAAACTATTAAATAGCTAATTCTAATCAAATCTTCGGTTTTTAATTAATGAAACTTAGGTTAATAATTAATTAATTTAAAACAATCTATTTATCTCAGGCGAATTGAAGGCGTCAACAAAGGGTACAGCCAAGAATGTATAGCTTTTATTTTAAACATATCTAAAAGTAATTATTCTAAAATTGAAAGTGGCAGTGTAGTATTAACAGTACAACGTTTATTTGAAATTGCAGAAATTTTAAAAGTACAAATCACCACGCTCCTACGAAAAACAAAAAAGGGAGAAATCATAGTATTAAATTCTTTAATGAAGATCATCTGTATTCTAAAAACACGCTTTAAAAAGTTGTTTTTTAATAAAAGAGAATAACTATACAACAACTAGTAGAAAACTAATAGACAACTACTAGATAAATTAATTAACACCCAATAAAATTGAACGTTTTTTTGAACCTGTTTAATTTTTAAAACTATTTAATTAGTCTTTGAAACTCAAATCATAAGATAAAAAAATGCTTTATCAGTTTAAAGCTATTTCCATTTTATAGTGCAACCAATAGCTTTGGTTTGTGTAATTTCTGGTTTTTTACCAGTCAGTAATGCATCTGCGGCATTTTCTACATAGTTAATTTTCTGAGAATTAACGTTTTCAATATCGTTATCAATAGCTCCAATATAGGCTACTTTTAACCCGCTTTTAGTTTTGTTTAGCAAAAAAACCTGTGGGGTTGCTTTTGCACCATAAGCTTTTGTAATGGCCTGTGTTTCATCTAATAAATACGGAAAAGGGTATTTTTCTTCATTGGCAAGTTTTCGCATGTTTTCAAAAGAATCTTGAGGATATGCAGCCGAGTCGCTTGGACTAATGGCAATAACCGGATAACCCAAAGCAGCATATTTTTTATCCAAATCGATAATTCTGTTTTCGTAAGCTTTAGAATATGGGCAATGGTTACAAGTAAATATGACGAAAAAACCTTTTGCATCAGTATAGCTACTTAACGATACCATTTTTCCATCTACATTTTTAAGACTAAAATCAATGGCTATATCTCCAACTTTATAGCCGGTTTGTGCATTTGCAAAACTGGCAATTGCTACAAAAAGTAAAATCAAAACCTTTTTCATGTTATTATTTGTTTAATAAATATGTTTTCTCTAATTCTTCGAAGGTAAATTCTTGCTCATAAAATTTACGCGTTTTCTTTTTAGGATTAATAATTAAAGTTGCAGGCAATGCACCAGACCATTCCTTACTTATCCTATTTATATATTCCTGTTCAGATTTTTCATTCAATAAAAACACCTCGCTTTTTAAACCTTTTTTTACTACAAAAGGCTCAACTACTTTTTCAAGTTTAGATTTAAAATCGAGACTCAATAGAATAACCTTTAAGGGTTGGTTTTTATAATCAGCATTTAGTTTTTCAAAGTTTGGCAATTCTTTAACACAGGGTGCACACCAAGTTGCCCAAAAATTAACCACATAAACAGTGTCTTTTCCTTGTTCTAATCTAAGGTCTAATTTATTTAAAGTCAATAAATTAACTTGCGAAAAAACATTGTTAAAACTTATGGCAAAAAGAAATAACAATAAAGAAAACTTCATTTTCATAAGTTCTAACTGAAATATTAATTTAAAGATTTTTTTATAATATTAACTTATTTCACACTTCCACCTCTCGAAAAATATTTATAGGTATAAGGATTTCTCAATTTCTCAAGCATCACTCCTTTCCTTGTACTTGCATGTACATAATAACCATTTTGTAAATAAACCCCCACATGGCTAAACTTTTTCCCTTCAAAATCAAAAAACACCAAATCACCTTCTTTTAACTGGCTTTCGTATTTTCTTTTAATTACTTCTACCTGTTTACTTGTATTTCTTGGAATTTCTTTTCCATAAACTTCTTGGTAAATTAAATAGGTTAAGCCAGAGCAGTCAATACCACGTTTACTTAAACCACCAAATTGGTATTTGGTGCCTTCCCAATCATCAATAAATTCGTACAAATCACCGTTTTTAATAGCTTTTTTTGAAACATTCATCGCAGAGGCGTATTTGGAGGCTATCTTACTATTTGGTTTTTCGAAACCAGATTTTGATTTCGTGATATTTTTATTGGATTTACAAGAGGTAAAAGAAAGTGAAATAAAAAGCACAGCATAAAATACTGTGCGCAAAGTAAATTTTAGATTATATTTTGCATATTTTGTAGATACCATATCAAGATTTTTTTAAAACCTTCTGAATTTCATCAAGTTTCATTAAAGCTTCAACAGGAGTTAACGTATTTACATCCAAATTATTTAAAACATCTCTAATTTTTATCAAAACAGGATCGTCCAGTGAAAACATTTGCAATTGCACAGGTTGCTTTTGCATTTTCATTAAACTGGCTTTCACATGCTCTCCACCAGTACGTTCGTTCTCTAAACGTATTAAAATTTCATTCGCTCTTTTTAAAATTTGAGCTGGCATACCTGCCATCTTAGCCACATGAATACCGAAACTATGTTCACTACCGCCAGGAACCAGTTTTCTTAAAAATATTACTTTATTACCCACTTCCTTAACAGAAACATTAAAGTTTTTGATCCTGTTAAAGGAATTACTCAACTCGTTTAGCTCGTGGTAATGGGTAGCAAATAAGGTTTTGGCTTTCGCCGATGGATGATTATGCAAATACTCGGCAATAGACCAAGCGATAGAAATACCATCATAAGTGGATGTTCCACGCCCAATTTCATCTAATAATATCAAACTCCTGTCGGATAAATTATTCAAAATACTGGCAGTTTCATTCATCTCCACCATAAAAGTAGATTCGCCAGATGATAGGTTATCAGAAGCACCAACTCTGGTAAATATTTTATCTACAATACCAATAATTGCTTCTTTAGCAGGCACAAAACTACCCATTTGTGCCATTAAAACTATCAATCCGGTTTGACGCAACAAAGCAGATTTACCCGCCATGTTTGGGCCAGTAATAATGATAATTTGCTGGGTATCGTTATCTAGGTAAACGCTGTTTGTAATATACTCCTCACCCAAAGGTAAATGATGTTCAATTACAGGGTGTCTGCCACCTTTAATATCTAATAGTTTATCACTATTGATTTTAGGTTTTACATAATGATTTTTTTGAGCAGTTTCTGCAAAGCAAAGTAAAACATCAAGCTGTGCAATTAAGTAAGCGTTTAATTGGATAGGTTTAATAAACTCGGCAATGCTATTTACTAAATCGCCAAACAAGCGGGTTTCAATTGCTAATATTTTTTCTTCGGCACCTAATATCTGGTCTTCGTATTCCTTAAGCTCTGGCGTAATATAACGTTCGGCATTTACCAAAGTTTGTTTACGAATCCACTCTTGCGGAACTTTATCTTTATGGGTGTTAGAAACTTCTAAATAATAACCAAATACATTATTGAAAGCTATTTTTAATGAAGTAATACCTGTAATTGCGGCTTCACGTTTTTGTAATTCTAATAAATAATCTTTTCCGCCAAAAGCAATTTTACGTAAACGGTCTAAATCTTCATTTAAACCATCCGCCATTACTTTGCCTTTGTTTAATGCTACCGGAGGGTCGTTATATAATTCGGTTTCTATTTTTTCTCTGATAGAAACACACAAATTAATTTGCTCTCCAATTCGTTTAACAGCGTCTTGGTTAATGCTTTCACAATTTATTTTAACCTCTGCAATAGCTGTTAAAGCCTTTTTTAACTGAATAATTTCTCGTGGATTGGTTTTTTGCAATCCAATTTTAGAAATTAACCTTTCTAAATCTCCAATTTGTCTAATATAAGCTTGTAATTTCTGTCTTAACTCAACATCTTCATAAAAAAACTCAACAACAGCTAATCTTTCTTGTATCGGTTTTTCATTTTTCAATGGCATTACCATCCATTTGCGTAACATCCTAGCTCCCATTGCGCAACTTGTATGGTCTAAAACATCAATTAAAGTCTTCGCATTTTCGTTATTAGAGCCAATTAATTCTAAATTTCTGATGGTAAACCTATCCAACCACATGTAGCGGTCTTCTTCAATTCTCGAAATATTGCTAATATGTTGCAATTGGCGGTGCTCCGTTTCGCCCAAATAATGTAAAGCAACGCCAGCAGCTACAATTCCTAAATTTAAACGCTCAATACCAAAACCTTTTAGCGATTTTACTTCAAAGTGTTTTAATAAAGTTTCCTGAGCATAATCAGAAGTGAAAGCCCAATCATCTAAGGTATAAGTATAAAAACTACTACCAAATTGTTCGGTAAAATCTTTAGATTTTGTTTTAGAGAAAATAACTTCGCTGGGTTTAAAACCTTGTAAAAGTTTATCAATATAATCTGCACTTCCCTGTGCCACTAAAAATTCGCCGGTAGAAATATCTAAAAAAGAAGCCCCAATAGTTTGTTTTTCAAAATGTAAACAAGCTAAATAATTGTTAGATTTTTGCTGAACAATATTATCACTATAAGCTACACCAGGAGTTACCAATTCTGTAACGCCACGTTTAACAATACCTTTAACAGTTTTTGGGTCTTCTAACTGATCACAAATGGCAACTCTTTGCCCCGCCCTAACTAATTTTGGTAAATAAGTTTCAATAGAATGATGCGGAAAACCAGCTAATTCTATATGCGAAGCAGCACCATTTGCTCTTTTAGTTAACACAATTCCTAAAATCTGCGAAGCTTTAATGGCATCTTCTCCAAAGGTCTCGTAAAAATCTCCAACTCTAAAAAGTAATAATGCACCCGGATATTTAACCTTTATTTGGTTATATTGGGTCATTAAAGGGGTTTCTTTATCGTTACTTTTAGCCAATGAATTTAATTTTTTAAAATGCAAAGTTAAAAATTAAACTTGCTGGTTTAAGATTGTGGATAATTTGATGAAATGTGGAATTTTACAAAAAGAATAAATATTTAAATTTCTTGAGGAATGCGGATAATAAAAGTAGAACCTTTTCCTACTTCGCTTTCAAAACTCACTTCCCCTTTTAAACTTTTCAATAACTCTTTTACAATAAATAAACCTAATCCAGATGAACTTTCTGCATTGGTAGGTTTATTTTTAAGCTTAGTAAATTTTCCGAAAAGTTTAGACTGTTCTTCTATACCAATACCCGGTCCTTCATCTTTAATTCTAATTTCAAACTCATTTGTTTGAGCTATTAGGCTAATAAAAATTTCTTTTTCGAAAGGTGAGAATTTTATAGCATTAGATATTAAATTATGTAATATCCTTTTTAAAAAATTCATATCAGTTTTAACTATTGATTTTTCACCTATAAAATCATAGTTAATTTTTATAGATTTAGATTCCCCTGAACTCGTAAAATCTTTAACGTTTTCTTTAACAAATGTGCTTAAATCAAAAGATTCTATATAATTATTTAAAGGGAAATTTTCAACGCTATTTAGTGTTTCCATTTGTTCAATTAAATGGAAAACATATTCTAAACTTTTATTAAAAATAGCCAGTAATTCTTCACTCTCAGGGTTTTGGGCAAAATCCTGAAAAAGATAAGAAAGCATTTTAATGTTACTCAATGGCGATTTTAAATCGTGAACCAATATTTGCATCAATTGGTTATTCTCTTCCATTATAGCTTCAAGCTTTTTGTTTTTCTTTTCAAGCTCGGCATTTTGTTGTTTAATGTTTTCTTTGTAGTAATTTCTACTTAAATGATGACTAATCCATTGGTTTAAGTACATCATTAAATCTATATCGCTATTGCTAAAACCGTTTAACCTTGGTTTTGCCGAAGAAAAATTAATGGTTCCTAAGTCTGTATTATCAAACTTAATTGGTATTCCAATGTAACTTTGTAAATTAAAATGTGTGTGGCTTATTGAATTTTTAAATTTAGATTTTGAAACATCATTTATAGTAAATAGTTTATTTTCTTTTAATGTTTCATTGCAAAAACTATCCTCCAAAGCGTAAATCTTATTTGCATCTATTTTGGTAGGTAATTCATTGTAAATGTATTTTATATGATATTCTTGTTCTCTTACTAAACAAATTATACCTAGGTCAGAATCTAAGATTTTGCAAGCTAATTTTAATAGTTCTTCTATAGAATTTTCTTTGTTTTCTAAAAGAATTGATGTGAGTTTATAAATTTCCTCCATCCTTTGTCTTTCAGCTTCAAAAACAAGTGCCATGTATAAATTTATGTATGGGTGTATATTTTCACTGCAATATATTAAATAATATTATTATTGTAATGGTTTAATATTTACTTTAGTTTATCATCAATATCCAAAAACTTAAAAACAACATTATTTAATCATTCTATGAAAAAAATATTGATAGCCAACCGCGGCGAAATTGCGATTAGAGTAATGCGTACTGCTAAAGAAATGGGTATTAAAACGGTAGCCGTATTTTCTGATGCGGATAGAAACGCTTTACATGTACGTTATGCAGATGAAGCAGTTTGTATTGGTGAATCGGCTTCTTCAAAATCGTATTTGGTTATTGATAAAATAATTGATGCTTGTAAACAAACAAATGCTGATGCTATACATCCTGGTTATGGTTTTTTATCAGAAAACGCGGTGTTTGCTCGTAAAGTGCAAGAAGCCGGGATTATTTTGATAGGACCAAGTGCAGAAGCTATGGAAATTATGGGTAATAAATTATCGGCCAAAGCAGCAGCTTTAAGCTATAATATACCAATGGTACCTGGCACAGATAAAGCTATTTCAGATATTGCTGATGCAAAAAATACAGCCATTAAAATAGGTTTCCCTATTTTAATTAAAGCAGCTGCTGGTGGCGGAGGAAAGGGAATGCGAATAGTAGAAAATGCCGCAGAGTTTGAAGAGCAAATGCAGTTAGCAGTTTCTGAAGCTATATCTGCATTTGGTGATGGTGCAGTTTTTATTGAAAGATACGTAAGTTCTCCAAGGCATATCGAAATTCAGGTTTTAGGTGATAATTTCGGAAACATAGTTCATCTTTTTGAAAGAGATTGCAGCATACAACGAAGACATCAAAAAGTAGTAGAAGAAGCACCTTCAGCTGTTTTAACAGAAGAAATAAGGGCTAAAATGGGTAAATGTGCTGTTGATGTTGCAAAATCTGTTAATTATACTGGCGCTGGTACAGTTGAATTTATTTTAGACGAAAATTTAGATTTTTTCTTTTTAGAAATGAATACTCGTTTGCAAGTAGAACACCCAATTAGTGAATTAATAACTGGGGTTGATTTAGTGAAAGAGCAAATTAATATTGCCCGCGGCGAAAAATTAAGATTTAAACAAGAAGATTTAAAAATTAACGGACATGCTATTGAATTACGAGTTTACGCTGAAGACCCTAAGAACAATTTTTTACCCGATATTGGGAAACTACAAACTTATATTACCCCTAAAGGAAATGGTGTAAGAGTAGATGATGCTTTTGAACAAGGTATGGATATACCTATTTTTTATGACCCTATGATAGCTAAATTAATTGCTTTTGGAGATAATAGAACAGATGCAATAGCTAAATTAATTAGAGCTATTGATGAATATGAGATAACAGGTATTGAAACTACCCTCTCTTTTGGTAAGTTTGTGATGCAACATGAGGCTTTTATATCTGGTTATTATGATACACATTTTGTTGCAAAATATTTTAAGCCCGAAATGCTAAATTCTTATTGCAATGATGAAGCTAAAATGGCAGCAGCTTTGATAACACATTTATTGGAAAAAAAAGAAAACAAATCAACCACTTTGCAGGTTAAACAAAACAAATCTGCTTGGCATAAAAACAGAAAATCACACTAAACAAATAATTTGTGTTTACAGGTATTATAGAAACTTTGGGTACAATTACCCATTTAAAAACAGAGCAAAGCAATTTGCACATCACCATTCAATCATCTATTTCTAATGAGTTAAAAATAGATCAATCTGTAGCACATAACGGTGTTTGTTTAACCGTAGTTGAGCTTGCAGATAACAAACATACGGTGACAGCAATAAATGAAACCTTGCAAAAAACCAATATTGGGAGCTTTAAAGTTGGAGATTTAATAAACCTTGAAAGGTGCATGCAAATGAATGGCAGGCTAGACGGACATATTGTACAAGGTCATGTAGATCAAACGGCAAAATGTATTTCTTTAAATGAAGATGCAGGAAGCTGGCTTTTTACATTTGAATATGACGAAACTAAAGGTAATGTAACAGTAGAAAAAGGATCTGTTTGTGTAAATGGTATTAGTTTAACGGTGGTAAATTCTGGCCAAAACACTTTTTCTGTTGCTATTATACCTTATACTTATGAGCATACAAACTTGAAAAACATTAAACCCAATGATTTAGTGAATATTGAATTTGATATTATTGGTAAGTATGTTGCTAAAATGATGGGTAGATAGTTTTTATAATAATTTTATCATTGTAAAAAATTTGCCTTTATTAGAGCTTGCTCAAACTCATACTATTCAAATATTAAGTTTTTTGGCAAAAAGCGCCAGATTTTGAATAGATAATCAAAATACATCTCGAACAATTCAATCGATTTTTATTAAATAAAAATCGGTTGATGTTTCTAAATAAGCTCCTAAGAGCCGTTAACAACTTTTCCATAAGTTTTTCTTTATTATCCTATACTAAAATAGGAATTTTAATTTCTGTTTAATCTCAATTTTTAGTTCCAAACTAACAACCTAATTAGCTGTATTTTAGATTTATATATCATTAATTAACTAGGTTTTCTAAACTTCTGCGTTTAGCAGTATGTATGCTAACAGGCATAGTTTCTATTGTTTTAGTATAGCATATCTAAAAATAAAAGCTTTAAACTTATCGGAACTAAATATATTATTTGGTGATTTTAGGGTAATGTTGTTTTGTAAAATTAATGAAAAAAATTTTTATCATATTACGATAAAGAAAACACTGTTCTTTTTATTAATTTAACTTTATTTTCCCTAAATTGCTTTTAAGTTTCATTTACCAGTAAAAAACGAAATTATACATTCAACTATATTTTTATGATAATTGAAGATATATCATTCTATAGTGTTTTCAACGTTTTACCATCCCCGTCAATATTATTTAAAATTGATAAGTCAGGGTATAAAACAGTTTTAATTAATGCCGCTTATTTTAAATATTTAGGAATAGCCGCAAATAATTTTGAAGGAATAAATTTAGCAGACTTAGCTTCTAGCCTTCCTAAAAACATTAATTACAAAAAGTTCATTTACGAACTTACCAAATCATTTGATGATATTAAACTAACCAATAAGGAAGATTCTTTTAAAACTAAAGTTTATTATTACCCGCCAAATGAACCGGAAAACACAATAGAAAAATATGTTAGTGTTAAAAACATTCCCATACAAAACAGTAACAAACAAATTATATATATATTACATACTATAAAAGATGTAACTAAAGAAGAATTTACAAAAATAAATTTAGAAAAACTCAATACTAAATTCAAGGATCTGGTAGATACTATTGATGGTGTTTTTTGGGAGGCTGATGCATCAACATTTGAATTCACTTACATCAGTCCGCAAGTTGAAAGAATTTTAGGTTATACACAAGAAGAATGGTTGCGTGAACCAAACTTTTGGAAAAACCATATTTATAAAGAAGATGTTAATGATGCTGTTTTCTACTGTCATGACCAAACATTACAAAACCTTAATCATACTTTCGAATACAGGTTTCATAAGCTAAATGGAGAAATAATTTGGGTTAAAGATGTGGTGTCAGTTATAAGTAAAGATGGTGAACCTTCTATTTTAAGAGGCTTAATTTTAGATATCAATAGTTTAAAAATATTAGAATTAGAAAAAAAAGAAATAGCAAAAAAATTAGCTGAAAGGAATGAATTTATTGAAAGTATTTTAAATAATATTCCAATTGGTATAGCTGTTACTAATTTAAAAAATGATCATCTGTCTATAGTCAACCATCAGTTTTTAGATATTTTAGAATGGGAAAAGGAAGTTGTTGAAAACGGAAATATATTTGAGAAAGCTATTGAAAATAAATTACATGCACATCAAATATCAAATTGGTTAAATAAAAATAAATTAACTGAGCCAAGTGTTGCTGACGTTTGGGAAAACACAAATATAATAACTCAAAACCAAAAATGTAAAACCGTTACATTAAGAACCATACCAATAATTAACCAAGATTTAATTATTACAACCATAAGGGATACCACAAAAGCAAGTGCAAATTTTAAAGAACTAGAACAAACAAAAAATAGGTTAAGCAGAATTATGCAAAACTCTGTTGATATGATATCAACATTAGATAATAATGGTTTTTTTTGTGAAGTAAGTGATGCTTCTTTTAATTTATTAGGTTATCATCCACATGAATTAATAGGCAAACGTTATTTAGATTTTGTTGAGGAATCTTACAAAGAAGCAACAATGGAATCGGCCTTAAACTTAAAAGAAACTATAGAAGTTAAAAATTTTGAAAACATTTACATAAAAAAAAATGGAGAACTAGCCCCATTAAGTTGGTCTGTTAAATGGATAAAAGAAGATGAAACTTATTACTGTATTGCTAAAGATAATACCCAGAAATTAGCCCACCAAGCAGAAATTTTAAATTCAGAAAAGAACTACAAAAATTTGTTTGAAAACAACCCCTCACCAATGTTTATTTGGGAGGTTGAAACCTTAAAAATATTAGACTGCAATGAAGAAACGCTAATGCTATTTGGTTATACTAGAGAAGAATTTTTAACACTTAGCCTTAAAGATTTAACGCCGCAACAAGTACATCCATTAATAGATGAAAGCATTAAAACCGATGCTAATTTTGGTAGAATACACAAAAAGGTTTGGTTAAATTTAAACAAAAATAAAGAACCGCTATATATTGATGTAAGTGGTCATATTATATCCTATAAAGGTATTAAATGCTCTTTGGTAACCCTAGTTAACGTAACCGAAAGGATAAAGCTAGAAGAAGAACAAAGGTTTGAACAAAGAGAAAAAGAGGCACTAATTAACAATACAGAAGATTTAATTTGGAGTGTTGATAGAGATTTTTGTTTATTAGCGGCAAATACCAGTTTTTTATGCAGGTTAAAAGAAAATTCAAATAAAGATTTTAAAAGAGGAGATAAATTAATTGATGATAAATTATTCTCTAAAGATTATACTTTGTTTTGGACAGAACTTTACACCACATCTATTAAAGGTGTTTCATTTAAAAAAGTTATTTCTCAAATAAATCCTAATAACGTAACCGATTGGATAGAGGTTAGTTTTAACCCAATTTTAGACCAAAATAACAACATCATTGGTGTTGCTTGTAGATCTACCAATATCACACAAAAAAAAATAATAGAAGAAAAAATAATAAGAAGCGAAGAAAACCTTTCAGAAGCTCAAAAATTAACAAAGTTAGGAAGCTGGGAAATAGATTTAACCAGTGGTACAGTTCTTTTATCTAACGAGCTTTATAACATTCTCGAGTTAGAGAAAACAGATAAATCTATTGACCCAACTTTTTTATTAAAATTGATTGATGAGGAATTTAAAGATGTTAAAACCAATATCTATTATAACAGCATTAACACTGGAGAAGCTTTTTCTTACGAGTTTACCATCACCACTAAAAACGGAACTAAAAAAACACTATTAGAAAATGGGTATGGCAAGAAAAATAGTGAAGGTGTTGTCATCAAACTTTTTGGTACCCTACAAGATGTTACAGAAATTAGAAATCTTGAAAAAGAACAAAAAAAATTATTAGAAAAACAGCAATTACTTACTTCAATTGTAACTTCAAGCGAAGATGCAATTATCAGTAAAAATACAGATGGCTATATCACCAGTTGGAATAAAGGTGCAGAGTTGATGTTTGGTTATACAGAAGAGGAAGTAATCAATCGGCACATTTCTGTAATTATACCAAAGGAATTATTATCTGAAAAAACAGATATTATGACCACTATCTATAACGGTAAACATGTTCATAATTATGAGACAATAAGAAAAAGAAGTAATGGAGAAGTTATAGATGTCTCTTTAACAGTTTCGCCCATTTTTAATGATGAAAAAATTATTATTGGCGTTTCTGTAATAGCGAGAAATATCTCTGAAAAGAAAAAGGCACAGTTAGATTTATTAAATGCTTACAAAGAAAAAGATACTATTTTAGAAAGTATTGGTGATGGATTTTTTACGCTAGACAATAACTTAAGAGTTACCTATTGGAATAAAATAGCCGAAAAAGAACTGCAAACTCCAAAAGAAACTATTTTAGGAAAAAAAATATTTGTTGATATATTCCAACAAAGCGCAAAAGGATTATCAGCACAAAAATACCTGTTTTCATTAAAATCAAAAACTCAAATCAACTTTACAGATTACCATGAAGCTACAGAAAAATATTTTGATGTAAGCGTTTACCCTACAGAAAATGGGTTGTCCGTTTTTTTTAAAAATACAACGCAAGAAAAACGGACAGCTCAACAGTTTATAGCAGTAACCCAAAATATGCCTGGTATTACTTATAGGTGTAAAGTTGATGCCAGTTGGACTATGTTATTTTTAAGCGATGGAATAAAAGAAATAACAGGCTATGATGCCGAAGATTTAATTAGTAACAACCTTATATCTTTTGCAAAAATTATACATCCTGATGATTTAAATAATACATTTAAAGTTGAAAAAGAATTAAAAAACAAGCAAGTATTTCATTTAGAGTATAGAATAATACGCAAAGACGGCACTGTAGTTTGGGTAGAGGAAATTGGAAGAGGCGCTTATAATACCCAAAACCAAATTAAATTTATAGATGGTGTAATTTTAGATATTACAGCCAGAAAATTAGATGAAGCTAAACTTCAAAAATTAAATAAAGAACTAAAATCAAAAGCAACTAAACTAGCATCAACAAACAAAGAACTAGAGCAGTTTGCTTATGTAGCTTCTCATGACTTGCAAGAACCTTTAAGAATGGTAAGTAGCTTTTTAACCCTCATAAAAAACAGATATCAAAACCAACTTGATGAAGAGGGTAATAAATATATTTATTTTGCTGTTGATGGCGCACAAAGAATGCGTAAAATTATTTTAGACCTGTTAGAATTTTCTAAAATTGGTAAAACAGAAAGTAACATTGAAAAAGTAGATATAAACAAAATTATAGAAAGTATATGCTTATTATATGCCAACAAGATTAAAGAAAAAGATGTTAAAATAATTTATAATAAACAACCTATAATTAAAAACTTCAGCACTCCAATACAACAAATTTTTAGTAATTTAATTGGCAATTCATTAAAATACGAAGCAACAGAAATTACCATTTCTTCTACAGAATTGGATAAACATTGGCAATTTGCTATAGCAGATAATGGCATAGGCATTAACCCTATTTATTTTGAAAAAATATTTATTATATTTCAAAGGTTACACAATAAAGATAATTACTCGGGTACTGGGATAGGTTTAGCCATCACGAAAAAAATAATTGAGAGCTTAGGAGGTGATATTTGGGTCCAATCTGAGGAAGGACAAGGAAGTACATTTTATTTTACCATATTAAAAGATATAAAGCATGAACAAATCAATTAAAATCCTTTTAGTTGAAGATAATGAAGGGGATATTTATTTAACAAAATCTGCACTAAAAGAGGGTAAAATTATTAATGAAATATTAATTGAACGAGATGGGCAAGCAGCTGTAAATTTCCTAGAAAAATGCACAAATAATGTAAATTTAAAACCAAATTTAATTTTATTGGATATGAATTTACCTAAATTAAACGGTATTGAAGTATTGAAATATATAAAAACAAATAATGAATTAAAACATATACCTGTGATTATGTTAACCACCTCATCCTTTGAACAAGATATTGTAAAATCTTATAAAAATTATGCAAATTGCTACATCACAAAACCAATTGATGTTAAAGACTTTATTCAAGTGGTAGAAAAAATAGAAGATTTTTGGATTAGTATTGTACAATTACCATAAAGCTACTTATGAAAGAAAACGACAAAAAAAATTATAATATTTTAGTAATAGAAGATAATTTAGGGGATTTTAACATTATTAATGCTTATCTCATTAATCAAATTCTAAACCATAATATTAAACATGCTGATAGTTTTAAAACAGCAAAAGAAATTATAGAAACAGCTTCCTATGGTTTTGATGCTATTTTGCTGGATTTATCGTTGCCGGATTTATCTGGCGAAGAATTAACAAGAGAAATTGTAGCCATTTCTGGCGACACCCCAATTATAGTACTTACCGGTTACGAAAATTTAGACTTTAGCGTAAAATCTTTAGCCTTAGGTATAGAAGATTATCTTTTAAAAGATGAAATCACGTCAAAATCGCTTTACCAAGATATTGTTTACAGCATAGAGCGTAAACGTACAAACGCTAAAATAATTGAATCTGAAAAAAGATATAGTGATCTTTTTCATTTTAGTCCGCAAAGTATGATTGTTTATGACCTTGAAACTTTAAAAATTTTAAGTGCCAATAATGCAGCTTTAAAAAATTATGGCTATACAGAAATAGAACTGTTAAATATGACCATTGAAGATATTTGTTTTACACAAAATAATGAGGATCAGGAGCTAAATTATTTAAAAAATGTAGATAATACAAGCTTGTTGGGTTTATGTAAATTAAAAACAAAAAATGGAGAATTAATTGATGTGGATGCCGTTACAAATACCATAAATTTTAAAGGTAAAATTGCCCGAATATTTTTAGCTACAGATGTTACAGAACGTTTACAGTATATAAATGCTATTGAAAAACAAAACAAAAAATTGCAAGAAATTGCCTACACACAATCACATATTGTTAGAGCCCCTTTAGCCAGAATAATGACAATTATGAATTTATTGGAACAGTTAAACTCCGAAACTCAAGAATGTAAAGAATTACTTAATTTTATGGTAAAATCTGCAAAAGAGTTAGATGAAGTAATAAAAGATATTGTTTTCAAAACTGAAAACCTTATTGATTAGGATATTTGTTGATATTTTTAGTTAAAGTTTCTAAATAAAACATAAACTAATTTACTTTACCAGTTCAATTTTGTTATTAACAGAGCAGGTAAAACAGGCGCTTAAATAATTATATACGATTTCATTTTCAATAAAGATTCTAAATTTTATCTTTGAAAAATAACTAAAAATATTTTGAAGAAACGTATCGCTATTTTTGCATCAGGATCGGGATCTAACGCTCAAAAAATAATGGAGCATTTTAAACGTAGTAATGATGCAGAGGTTGTTCTTATTTTAACAAACAATTCTGATTCTTATGTATTGCAAAGGGCAGACAACTTTGAAATACCTTCTCACATTTTTGATAAAAAGGAATTTTACCAAACTGATAAGATTGTTAATTTAATAAAAAACCTAAATGTTGATTTAATTGTGTTAGCAGGTTTTCTATGGCTGGTTCCTCAAAACTTACTACAAGCTTTTCCTAATAAAATAATAAACATACACCCTTCATTACTTCCAAAATATGGCGGAAAAGGAATGTACGGAGAAAGAGTTCATTTAGCCGTTTTAGCTGATAGAGAAACCGAATCTGGCATTACCATACATTTTGTTAATAGCGAATTTGATGAAGGAGAAATAATTCATCAGTCGAAATTTAAAATAGACAAAGGTGACGACTTAAAAATGATAAAATTTAAAGTCCAGCAATTAGAACACCATCACTTCCCAAAAGTGATAGAAAGTATATTAAAAAAGATGAAAAGTTGATTTCAAAAAATCAACTTTTTTTGTCTTTCCCTACAATTGCAAGCGTTCAAGCAGCAGCTCTAAACACATTAGCTTCTATTTTAACTTATCATGTTATTGCAGCAAGAGTATTATCAGCAGATTAAAAAGAAGGTGCAACAATTAAACAGAGACACTTATAATAGGATTGCTTTAAGAGCAGGTTTTTATTTATAAGCCTCACTCCTATTTATAAATGACTAGAATTATTAAAAGAGTTTATTATCTAAAAAAAATAATCTTTCTGAGTAATAAATTATTGAGTTCATAAAATTCGTGAAGTATTTTTCTGATATTCTTAATTTTAATCAATTTTCATTCTCAAAAAAAATTACATTTTCCTATCTTTGCAACTTTAAACAAAAAAAGTTTCATGAACCACTCAGTAAAGATTAAAAACGCTTTAATTTCAGTTTATTACAAAGATAATTTAGAACCAATCATTCATCAATTAAACCAATTAGGTGTAAATATTTATTCTACTGGAGGTACAGAAAAGTTTATTACTGATTTGGGTGTTCCTGTTATACCTGTTGAAGATTTAACTTCATACCCTTCAATTTTAGGTGGGCGAGTAAAAACTTTACATCCAAAAGTATTTGGTGGTATTTTAACTCGTCGTGGTCATGAAGGAGATCAAGCTCAAATTTCAGAATATGAAATTCCTGAAATAGATTTAGTAATTGTTGATTTATATCCTTTTGAAGAAACTGTAAAATCTGGTGCTGCAGAACAAGATATTATTGAAAAAATTGACATTGGCGGTATTTCTTTAATTAGAGCTGCTGCTAAAAACCATAACGACGTTATCATCATCGCTTCTAAAGATGATTATGATACGCTTAGTACATTATTAGAAACACAAAAAGGCCAAACTACTTTAGCACAACGTAAAACTTTCGCTCGTAACGCTTTCAATGTTTCTTCACATTACGATACTGCAATTTTTAACTGGTTTAACCAAGGTGATGACGCTTTAACAGTTTTTAAACAAAGCGAGCAAAAAGCATCTGTATTACGTTATGGAGAAAACCCACACCAAAAAGGTTATTTCTATGGCGATTTAGAAGCGATGTTTGATAAGTTAAATGGCAAAGAATTATCATACAATAATTTAGTTGATGTTGATGCAGCAGTTGCTTTAATTGATGAATTTACTGAGCCAACTTTCGCTATTCTAAAACATACAAACGCTTGTGGTATTGCCAGCAGACCACAATTATTAGACGCTTGGACAGTTGCTTTATCTTGTGACCCAATCTCGGCCTTTGGTGGGGTGTTAATTTGCAATGGCGAAGTTGACGAAGCTACGGCAACAGAAATCAATAAATTATTTTTTGAGGTTTTAATTGCTCCTTCCTACTCGGCAGCAGCAGAAAAAGTAATAACTTCTAAAAAGAATCGTATTATTTTAAAGAGAAAAGACGTTGCATTACCTGGCAAATTATTTAAAACTTTACTAAACGGAGTAATAGAACAAGATAAAGATAATACAGTTGAAGGGCCAGAATTAATGACCGTTGTTACTAACCTTAAGCCAACAAAACAAGAATTATCTGATTTATATTTTGCTAATAAATTAGTGAAACACACAAAATCTAACACTATAATTTTTGCTAAAGACAATACTTTACTAGCAAGTGGCGTTGGACAAACATCAAGAGTTGACTCTTTAAAACAAGCTGTTATTAAAGCACAAAGCTTTGGGTTCGACTTAAAAGGAGCTGTTATGGCTTCTGATGCGTTTTTTCCTTTTCCAGATTGCGTTGAGTTAGCTGCCGAAGCTGGTATTACCTCAGTTTTACAACCAGGTGGATCAATTAAGGATCAAGATTCTATTGAAATGGCAAATCAAAAAGGTATTGCAATGGTTACAACTGGAGTTCGTCATTTTAAACATTAATATTGCTAACTTAGCAGCGCAAAAATCTTGATTTCAATATTTTTGTACACACACAAATTCACAATTACTAAAAACCACAGAAACATAAATGGGTTTATTCAATTGGTTTACACAAGAAATAGCTATTGATTTAGGTACTGCAAATACCCTGATTATACATAATGATAAAGTTGTAGTAGATGAACCATCTATTGTAGCTTTTGATAGAACCACCAATAAAGTGATTGCAATTGGCAGACAAGCCATGCAAATGGAAGGTAAAACCCACGAAAACATTAAAACTGTTCGTCCGCTAAAAGACGGTGTTATAGCCGATTTTAACGCTGCAGAGCACATGATACGTGGGATGATTAAAATGATTAATAACGGTAAAGGATGGTTTTTCCCTTCTTTACGTATGGTTATTTGTATTCCTTCTGGTATTACCGAAGTAGAAAAAAGAGCCGTTAGAGATTCGGCCGAAATTGCTGGGGCTAAAGAGGTTTATTTAATTCACGAACCAATGGCAGCAGCCGTGGGTATTGGTATTGATGTAGAAGAACCTATGGGCAACATGATTATTGATATAGGCGGTGGAACTACAGAAATTGCAGTTATTGCTTTGTCTGGTATTGTTTGCGATCAATCTATACGCGTTGCTGGTGACAACTTCGATTCTGACATTGTAAATTACATTCGCAGGCAACATAATATTATGATTGGAGAGCGTACTGCAGAAAGAATTAAAATTGAAGTTGGCTCTGCTTTACCAGAATTACAAGATGCTCCAGCAGATTTTGCGGTTCAAGGCCGTGATTTAATGACGGGAGTTCCAAAACAAATTACAGTTTCTTATACAGAGATAGCACATTGTTTAGATAAATCAATCTCTAAAATTGAAGAAGCAATTTTAAAAGCTTTAGAGATTACCCCACCAGAACTTTCTGCCGATATTTATCAAACTGGAATTTATTTAACCGGCGGTGGTGCATTATTACGTGGTTTAGATAAAAGAGTGAGTTCTAAAACAAAATTACCAGTACATGTTGCAGACGACCCTTTAAGAGCAGTTGTACGCGGTACAGGAATTTCATTAAAAAATATACAGAACTTTAAGTTTTTGATGCAATAACCAAGATATAAGATTTTATATACATGACATAACACCTTGTGTTATGGAAAGCAAGAATTGAGAGATTCTTGCTTTTTTTATTAATTAAATCATCCCGTTCAAAAAACGTACTTTTGCAAAATATATGGCAACATTAGAAAAATTAAAATTAAGTAAGCAATTGCTTACCGCAATGACCTCAAACGGATATTTAAGTGCGACAGAAATACAATCAATTTTATTCCCAAGGTTAAACGGCGGCCAAGATATTGTAGCAATTGCACCTGATGGCGCTGGCAAAACTACTACTTGCATATTAGCATCACTAAATAAGATTCAATTTACAGAAGAAATAGCTCCTCGCATACTTTATTTAGTACCAGATATTGAAACTGGTGAGGAAGTTTTAGACCAATTTCATACACTTAACCGCAACAGAGATTTACGTTTTTTAGGTTTATTTGCAGACGGTAAAAGTTTAGATGCGCAAGTTTTAGAATTAACAGACGGTGTAGATATTATTGTTGCTACACCAGATAGAGCAAGAGCCGCTTACCTGAAATTAGGTTTGAATCTAAATAAAATACAGCTTTTTGTGGTTGATGACGCCGAAACAATTATAAAAAAAGGATTAACATTACCAACGGTTGAGTTAGCTAGGGGAATCAAAAAGTCTCAATTTTTAGTGTGTTCTTCTGTTTATCACGAGAGATTAGAGAAACTTTTCCACACTTTTATACCATTGGCTAACATAATTGAAGTTGATGATTTAGGAGAAAACCAATTGAATACTGCTGAGCAATTACTTTACCACGTTCCTAACTTTGGCACCAAGCTATATTTAGTACAATTACTAATGGCAGATAAGGAAGTTTTTGACAAGGTTTTGATTTTTGTGAATACAAAATTCACAGCAGAAACAGTATTTAAAAACTTATCTAAAGATTTTGGAGACGAAATTTCAGTTTTTAATGCAGGTAGTATTTCTGAAAACAATTTCACTCAACTAATTGATTTTAAGCTCTCTCCAAAAAGCAGAATATTAATTATCGCTAACGAGGATAATCCAAATGAACTTCCGGTATCAGATTTCCCTTGCATCTTACATTTTGATATTCCAGAAGAGGAAGTTACTTATACTCAACGGGTTTTAATAAGGTCAGAGCATCAACAAGACCAGTTAGCAATTACTTTTAGTACTGATTTAGAACTGCCTCAAATTAGAAGATTAGAGCAAAAACAAGGTAAAAAAATGCAGTCTATGGAGCTACCAACCGATCTATTTATTGTTAAAGACAAGCCTAAAAAGAAGATGAAAGAGGATTAGTGTTGAAAACAACCGATATTTTATTTTCAAAGTACTTGCATAATACGATAAAAATTAAATATCTTCGTTTTAAACGAATAATTAATCATCAAATAAATTAAAAAATGGACAAATTTAACGAGTTAAAAGCACTTTTAGGTGCAGCTGAGGCAGACGCTTCTGCATTTTTTGAAAAAGGAAACAAAGCAGCTGGTACAAGATTACGTAATGCTATGCAACAAACTAAAGTTTTAGCACAAGATATTCGTAACGAAGTTACTGCAAAGAAAAACGGATAATATATAAACTCCGAGAAACACAAAAGCCTAAATAATTAATTATTTAGGCTTTTTTTATATTAATGAGTTTCTATTATTGCGGTTTCTTAGCACCTTTTTTCGGTCCGCCCATTCCTTCTCTTTTTTCTCTCATTTTATTAAACTCCACTTTTTGCTCTGGCGTTAGTGTTTTAGCAAATTCAGCTTGTTTCTTTTCCGCTTCAGCTTTATTAGCCACCATTGTTTTCTTTTGATCAGCACTTAACAAAGTTGCAAGTTTATCTTTTTTCTCTTTCGGTGAAATTGTTTTATCACTCATTACTGCTTTTTGTTCATCAGATAGAGTAGCTTCAAACTTATTGCGGTTAACTTTATCTTTATCACGCATTTCTTTCATTTGCGTTTTTTGGGTTTCTGTCAAGTTCAATTCAGGGCGTTCTCTTTCGCCATCTTTTTTCTGTTTATTTTGTGCTACAGAAGTTAAACTTAAACCTAAAACTAATACAGTTGATAATGTTAATCCTTTCACTAAATTTTTCATGTCTATTTTGTTTATGTTAATTTGGAGGTATGACGGACTGCGTTTCAAAAGGTTTAAGTCTGTTTATTCCAAAGCCCTTGTTTTAACAATAATTAACATTAACCTTTTTAACCCTGTGTAATTGTGATAGCTAACAGCTTTTATCATATCATACAATCATAATAAATGTTAAAAAATATAGCGATAAAATCCTTAATACAAAAAATAACAGCCTCAATTAATTATAGAATTTGAGAAAGGTTTGTATTTTTACGTCCGCTTAGAAAAAAGACACATGATAAAGAGAGAAAAAATAGCATCTATTATAAAATCAACAAACTTTAACCGTAACGTAACCGTTATGGGCTGGGTTAAAACTTTCAGAAACAATCAGTTTATTGCATTAAACGATGGCTCTTGTATGGGTAACCTTCAAATTGTTGTTGATTTTGCAAATACACCTGATGAAATTTTAAAGAAAAT
This sequence comes from Pedobacter alpinus, assembly GCF_042684645.1. Lineage (NCBI taxonomy): Bacteria > Pseudomonadati > Bacteroidota > Sphingobacteriia > Sphingobacteriales > Sphingobacteriaceae > Pedobacter > Pedobacter alpinus. Next base: position 26,014 of record NZ_JBHULV010000047.1, on the reverse strand, counting down.
AACAACTGGCGCATCAATTAGCGTAAGCGGAAATTTAGTAGCGTCTTTAGGTAAAGGACAAATTTGCGAAGTTAAAGCCGAAACCATTGAAATATTAGGGGAAAGTGATGCAGAGAAATTTCCTTTACAACCAAAAAAACACAGTTTAGAGTTTTTAAGAGAAATTGCGCATTTACGTTTTAGAACAAATACTTTTAATGCCGTTTTTAAAGTGAGGCATGCATTAGCATTTGCAGTACATCAATTTTTTAATGAGAAAGGTTTTGTTTACTTACATACCCCTATTATAACTGCTTCAGATGCAGAAGGTGCCGGCGAAATGTTTAGAGTAACCACTTTACCTTTTGATAACACACCTAAGACAGAGACTGGTGAAATTGATTTTAAAGAAGACTTTTTTGGAAGATCTGCAAACTTAACTGTTTCCGGACAATTAGAAGGTGAGCTAGGTGCAATGGCTCTAGGAGAAATTTATACTTTTGGACCAACTTTTAGAGCCGAAAACTCCAATACAGCCCGCCACCTTGCAGAATTTTGGATGATTGAGCCAGAAGTTGCTTTTGCAGATTTAGAAGACAATATGAATTTGGCAGAGGATTTATTAAAGTATGTGATAAAATATGCTATTGATAACTGCGAAGATGAACTAGCTTTTTTAAGTAATAGGTTAACCGAAGAGGATAAAAATAAACCACAGGCAGAAAGAAGTGAGTTTGATTTAATGACCAAGCTTAACTTTTGTTTAGAAAACGATTTTGAGCGCTTAACTTATACCGAGGCAATAGAAATTTTAAAACGTTCTAAACCTAACCAAAAGAAACAATTTAAATACTTAATTGAAAATTGGGGAGCTGATTTACAATCTGAACATGAAAGATATTTGGTAGAAAAACATTTTAAAAAACCTGTTATACTTACAGATTATCCTGCTGATATAAAATCTTTTTATATGAGAATGAATGAGCCAGATGGGCAAGGACGTAAAACCGTTAGAGCTATGGATATTTTATTCCCTGGTATTGGTGAAATGGTTGGTGGCTCACAAAGAGAAGAGCGCTTAGACTTTCTACAGAAACGTATGGACGAAATGCATATCCCTCAAGATGAATTATATTGGTACTTAGATACCCGTAAATTTGGTACTGCACCACACGCTGGTTTTGGCTTAGGGTTTGAAAGGTTAGTGCTTTTTGTAACCGGGATGACAAATATTAGAGACGTAATTCCGTTCCCAAGATTTCCTAAGAACGCGGAATTTTAAATAAAAAAAATCCCAGCTAATTTTTTAGCTGGGATTTTTTTTTGGATAATTAATTTTATTATACTTTTTTAACATTAATTGCTTGTGGTCCTTTTTTACCATCCGCAACTTCAAATTCTACCTCATCGTTATCTTTAATGGCATTAACGCCACCTTCAACATCTTTAAAATGAACAAAGATGTCTTTCCCATCGTAAATAATAAAACCAAATCCCTTTTGGGCATTAAACCATTTTACTGTACCGTTTTTCATAAAAATTGATTATTAATTATTTAAAAATATAAAATAAAATATCAATTCTGAAAAACAGGCATGGCAATCTTATCTTATTCTGAATCAAATATAAAATATTTTTTAAATTTAACTCAATCTTAAAATTATTTATTTGGTTGTGGTGTCATTCTTAAATAAGGTTTAATCTCTGTAAATCCTTTTGGGAATTTTGCAGGTATATCTTCCGTTTTAATTGCTGGCACTACAACCACGTCCTCTCCATCTTTCCAATCTGCTGGTGTAGCAACACTATGGTATGTAGTTAATTGCAAAGAATCTATTACTCTTAAAATTTCTTGGAAATTTCTTCCTGTTGATGCTGGATAAGAAATAATTAATTTGATTGTTTTATCAGGTGCAATAATAAATAAAGATCTAACTGTAAACGTTGCTGAAGCATTTGGATGCATCATTCCATAAGCATCTGCAATACTTTTATCTTCATCAGCAATTATTGGAAAATTAACTTCAACATTTTGAGTTTCATTAATATCTTTAATCCAGCCTTGGTGAGACTCTACTGAATCAACACTTAGTGCAATTACTTTAACATTTCTTTTATCAAACTCAGGCTTTAATGAAGCTGTTTTACCCAACTCGGTGGTACAAACCGGAGTAAAATCTGCAGGGTGCGAGAATAAAACGCCCCAACTATCTCCCAAATATTCATAAAAATCTAATTCACCAGCAGAAGTTTTCACTTTAAAGTTTGGTGCAATATCTCCTAATCTTAACATAATATTTTGTTTTAATTTAATACTACCAATTTAGTAGTGTTTAACGTATATACCAAAAATTAATAGGGATATTTATTTAAGATGACATAAAAAAAGCATACATAAATAGCGTATGCCTCTAAAAAAATAAACTTTTTTTATAAAAATTAATATTGTAATATTGCAATATAATAATATAGTTTATATGGGAGCTTCAAAAACAGAACACTTTACAACACAACAAAATAAAATCGCAACTATTGCTAAAGCATTAGGTCACCCAGCAAGAATTGCCATTATTGAGTATTTAATGAGTGTTAATGAATGTATTTGCGGCGATATTGTGAATGAATTACCACTTGCACAACCTACAGTTTCGCAACATCTAAAAGAACTTAAAAATGCTAATATTATTAAAGGAAGCATTGAAGGTAATGCTATATGTTACTGTATTAATGAAAACACCATCGATTTGTTAAACACTTATTTCTCAAACATTAAAAAAATGCTTAACAAAAGCACTTGCTGCTAATTTTTTGCATTAACTATATCGCAATATTGCATTTAACCAATAAATATTTATACATGAAACTATCAGATTTAAAAACAGCTCTTTACAGCTTAAAAAATTTAACATTTAAATTAGAAGATGGGACATTAGTTCCACCACATTTTCACCTTACAGAAATTGGAGTTATCTCAAAAAAATTTATGGATTGTGGTGGTTTAATGAGAGATGAAAAAGTGATATCTCTTCAGTTATGGAGCGCAAATGATTTAGACCATCGTTTAAAACCAGAAAAATTTTTAAGTATTATTGATTTAGGAGAAGAGAAATTGAACCTCACCAACCTAGATATTGAAGTTGAATACCAAGCAGAAACTATAGGAAAATATGATTTATCTTTTGATGGAAAATCATTTGTGTTAAAGAGTAAAACAACCAATTGTTTAGCACAAGACGCCTGTGGAATACCACAAGATAAATTACCTATTGCAAAAGCACAAACTTGCACCCCAGGTGGCGGGTGTTGCTAAATAAATAAAATTTATGCAACCAAAATTAAAATTTTTAAATCGCTACCTAACGTTATGGATTTTTCTTGCTATGTTTTTTGGGGTAGCTTTAGGTTACTTTTTCCCAAAAATAAAAGATGTCAACGAGGCCCTTACAGTTGGCACAACCAATATTCCTTTGGCAATTGGGTTAATATTAATGATGTACCCACCTTTGGCAAAAGTTGATTACACGTTATTGCCAATGGCATTTAAAGACAAAAAAGTAATCTCTATTTCTTTGCTTTTAAATTGGATTATTGGACCAATTTTAATGTTCGGGTTAGCTATTATTTTTTTGCGAGATGAACCAGATTATATGGTTGGCTTAATTTTAATTGGAATAGCCAGATGTATTGCAATGGTAATTGTTTGGAATGATTTAGCTAAAGGAAACCGTGAATATGGAGCCCTTTTAATTGCTTTAAACAGTATTTTTCAAGTGTTAACTTACAGTTTTTATGCTTGGCTATTTATTAATGTTCTTCCTCAGAAATTAGGTTTAGGTAATTTTAATGTATCTGTACCTATGAGCGATGTTACCCAAAGTGTTTTCATTTATTTAGGTATTCCGTTTATTGCTGGCTTTGTTAGTCGTTATTTATTAATAAAAACAAAAGGTAAAGAATGGTTTAGCAGAAAATACATCCCTGCCGTCTCTCCTATTACTTTATATGCTTTACTTTTTACAATTGTGTTAATGTTTAGTTTAAAAGGAGATGCCATTTTAGAACTTCCCTTTGATGTTTTTAGAATAGCCATACCGTTGATTATTTATTTTTTGCTGATGTTTTTTGTAAGCTTTTTTATAAATCTTTATATGAAAATTCCTTACGATAAAAACGCAGCAATATCATTTACAGCAACAGGAAACAATTTCGAATTAGCTATTGCAGTTTCTATTGCAGTTTTCGGGATTAATTCGCCACAGGCATTTGCTGGAGTTATTGGGCCGCTGGTAGAAGTGCCAATTTTAATTTTATTAGTAAAAGCAAGCTTATTTTTAAAACAAAAATATTATTCATAATGAATCAAAAAATCGCAGAAATTATATCACGCTTTTCATCAGAGAACATTAGTGATGAACGTAAAGAAGTTTTACAACCACTTATTGATTACATTCAAGAAAAAGTGGCTAAAAACGAATGTGTACGTTTAAACTTTATTTGCACACATAATTCTCGCAGAAGTCATTTATCACAAATTTGGGCGCAAACTGCTGCTTTTAATTTCGGTATAGAAAATGTTTTTTGCTACTCTGGCGGAACAGAAGCAACTGCCATGTTTCCAAAAGTCGCAGAAACGCTTACCAGACAAGGGTTTTTGATTCAAAAATTAGCAGCAACTGAAAACCCAATATATTCTGTTAAGTACGACGATAACGAAGCACCAGTAATTTGTTTTTCTAAAGTGTATGATAACGAAATTAACCCCAAATCAAAATTTGGCGCAATTATGACTTGTGATAATGCTGATCAAGGCTGTCCGTTTGTGGCTGGTGCAGATGGAAGGTTTCCTGTAAAATATGAAGACCCAAAAGCTTTTGACCATACAGATTTGATGGATGCAAAATATGCCGAAAGAAGTTTGGAAATTGGGGAAGAACTTTGGTATGTGTTTAGTAGAGTATAAAAGGTTTAATCCCTATATATAACTTTATATGTAGAGATATATAGGTCTCAGAGGTTTTTAAAAATGTTTGCTTGTTTAGTCCAGCAAACATTTTTCTCGCAGGTTTCTCAGATTAACACAGATTCAAAAAAAAACACATTTTATAACCATACAACTCTGTGACCTCCGAGCCCTCCGTGGTAAACCTCGTGTAATCGTAATTTTCTCCGTTTCTTTTGTGGTTAATAAATCAAATACAAAAATTAACTCACATCATATTCAAAGTGAGCTAAAACTTTCTTTCCATCAAAATTATCTATCTCGGCAATTTCTTCTAAAAGTAAATCCCAATCTCCATCAGTAAATAAATTACCTTCATATTCGCGGCTATCATCATGATAATGAAAATACCATTCATCTATCTCATCCAAATCATCTAAAGTAAAAGATCTTACAGAGAAACCATCAGCAGAAAATTGAGCAATCCAATTTGTTTCAACACTGCCAACTATGGTTTTTATCCCAAACTCAATTTCAAATTCCGACTCAAAGTCTGGTAAATTCTCTAAAAAATCTTTAACCATTCCTGCTTTTGCAAGTTCTTGTGGTTTAGTAATTTCTTTATCCTCAATTAACTGATAAAATTCTATCAAATAATTTTGGTAACGCATTAAAAGGCCTTTGTAAACTGAATTCATAACCACAAAATTAATATAAAAGCTAAAAATAAATTTTTTAATTTTTTTCAATTCGTGATTTATATAATCTTCCTTTTAAAAATCACTTTTTACAACTCAATATGCTCTTTATCAAGCTCAATTTAATTGCAAATTTTAACAGCCATACCTTAAACTTTTAAAACGTAAATTCATTTTATCAAAATAGCGCATAATCGAAAAAAAAACCTAATTTTGCATCCCGTACAAACAGATTTAAAAAGTGAATATTTATTCCCCTTTTTATAATTCAATTAACAACAAATTCCAACATGACTAAGTATATTTTTGTTACGGGGGGCGTTACATCGTCTTTAGGAAAAGGTATCATTTCCGCATCATTAGCTAAACTTTTACAGGCCAGAGGTTACCGCGTAACAATCCAAAAATTTGATCCTTACATAAATATTGATCCAGGCACATTAAATCCTTATGAGCATGGCGAGTGTTACGTTACAGAGGATGGAGCCGAAACAGATTTAGATTTAGGGCATTACGAACGTTTTTTAAATGTACCTACCACACAGGCTAATAATATTACAACAGGTAGAATTTACCAAAACGTAATTAGCAGAGAAAGAGAAGGTGCTTATTTAGGTAAAACTGTACAAGTTGTTCCGCATATTACGGATGAAATTAAACGCAATATGCGTTTGTTAGGCGAAAACGGAGAACATGATATTGTAATTACTGAGCTTGGTGGAACCGTTGGTGATATTGAATCTTTACCTTACATTGAAGCTGTTCGTCAGTTTAAATGGGAAGTTGGTTCTAACAATGCAATTGTTATCCATTTAACTTTAATTCCTTTCTTAGCTGCTGCCGGAGAATTAAAAACTAAACCTACACAACACTCAGTTAAAATGTTGTTAGAGTACGGTATTCAGCCAGATATTTTGGTTTGTAGAACTGAGCATCATATTTCTATGGATATTAGGAAAAAAATAGCGCTTTTCTGTAATGTTAATATTAACGCAGTAATAGAATCTATTGATGCAAAAACGATTTATGATGTTCCTTTATTAATGTTAAAAGAACAGTTAGACCGTACTGTATTATCTAAATTAAAACTTCCTCTTAAAACAGAACCAGATTTAGAAAGCTGGAAAGACTTTTTAGGTCGTTTAAAAAATCCTACTTCAGAAATTAAAATTGGCTTGGTAGGTAAATATGTAGAACTACCTGATGCTTATAAATCTATAACAGAATCTTTTATTCATGCAGGCGCTCAAAACGAATGTAAGGTTAGAGTAGAATGCATACATTCTGAAGGAATTACACCAGAAAATGTTAAAGCAAAACTATCAAATTTAGACGGCGTTTTAGTTGCTCCAGGTTTTGGAAACAGAGGAATTGAAGGTAAAATAACTGCAATTCAGTTTATAAGAGAAAACAATATTCCATTTTTCGGAATTTGTTTGGGAATGCAATGTGCGGTAATAGAATTTGGAAGAAACGTTTTAGGTTTAACCAATGCCCATAGTACAGAAATGGACGAGAATACAACTGAAGCTGTAATTTCTATGATGGAAGAACAGAAAAAAGTTACGCTTAAAGGTGGCACTATGCGTTTAGGTTCTTACACTTGCGAGTTGAAAAAAGGAACTAAAGCACATGCTATTTACGGCAAAAGTAAGATTTCTGAGCGTCATAGGCATCGTTACGAATTTAACAATCAGTTTTTAGAAGCATACGAAAATGCAGGAATGATAGCTTCAGGTCTTAATCCTGATAATAATTTGGTGGAGATAGTTGAACTAAAAAACCACCCATATTTTGTTGCTGCTCAGTTTCACCCCGAATTAAAATCAACGGTAGCAAACCCTCACCCACTTTTTGTTAAATTTGTAGCCGCTTCTATAGAACATTCAAAAAGAAAAAACAGCTAAGAAGCATTAAATATATACAATGGATAGAAATACGTTTACAGGTTTATTCCTGATTTTAGTGATTTTAGTTGGTTCAACATTTTTGTTAAAGCCATCTGAAGAAGAAATTAAAAGAGAGCAAATCACACAAGATTCAATAGCAGCATCAAAAGGAAAAACTATTGCGCCTAAGAAAGCTGAAAATTTAACAGATACAACTGCTTTAGTTAATAACAATGCAGCTTCTGATAGTTTAACTTTTAAAGAGCAAATAAGTGTTTTAGAAAATAACTTAATTAAAGTTAGTATTTCTAATAAAGGTGGTAAAATAACAAGTGTTGAAATCAAAAATGAAACTACTTACCAAGGCAAACCATTAATACTTTTTAATGAAGATGATACAAATTTTGGTTTTGATATTAAAGTAGGAAACCAAAAAGTAAATACTACCAACCTTCCGTTTAACATTGTCAATGAAAGTGCAAATAGCATTGTTATGCAAATGCAAAGTGCGGCGGGAACAATTTTAACTTACACATATACATTAGCAGCTGATGCCAACAAAGTTGGATTTAAAATTAATGCTAAAGGTATTGATGGTATCAATGATAATAACAGTTTGATTTTAGATTGGAATACTCGTTTATTACAACAAGAGAAAGATCTAAAAAATGAACGTATGGGCTCAACTACCTATTATCAAAAAGCAGATGGTACAGTAGATTATTTAAGCGAAAGCGAAGACGAGGAATTACTTCTTAACGAAGAAAAAACCAATTGGGTATCTTTTAAAGAACACTTTTTTTCTGCTGCTTTAATAGCTAAAGAAGGTTTTACAAAAGCAAATGTTAAAATCACAACGCTTGCTGATAGTTCTGCTGTTAAAGCTTACGGAGCTCAATTAAATTTGCCTTATAAAAACACTCAGGATAATAATTATAACCTTGAATTTTATTTTGGATCAAATAAATTTAGTCAGTTAAAAGACCAAGGATATGATTTAGAGCAACAAGTTAAAATGGGTTGGGGTCCGCTTATGTGGATTAATCGTTTCTTAGTTTTGCCTATTTTTAACTTTTTTGAAAGCCTTAATTTAGGTTATGGTTTAATTATACTTTTATTAACCGTTATTCTTAAAACTGTTTTACTACCATTCACTTATAAGTCATACCTATCTATGGCTAAAATGAGGGTTTTAAAACCCGAAATGGATGAAATTAAGAAGAAAGTTGGTGAAGATAACCAAGCTTTAGTACAACAAGAGTATTTGAAATTATACAAACAAGCCGGGGTTAACCCACTTGGAGGTTGTTTGCCAATGGTTTTTCAAATGCCATTTATACTAGCTTTCTTTTACTTTTTCCCAAACTTGTTTGAATTAAGACACGAAAGTTTCTTTTGGATGCATGATTTATCAACTTATGATGAATTAATTACGTTTCCTACTATTCCATTATTAGGATGGAATCATATTAGTTTAATGTGTTTATTAATGACAATTTCTACATTAGTTTACACTTACTTTAATAACCAAGTTTCTGGTGCCACTGGGCAAATGAAATACATAGGTTACATTACACCTATCATTTTCTTTGGCGTTTTAAATAGCTACCCAGCTGGTTTAAATTATTATTATTTCTGTGCAAATGTTCTAACCTTCTCTCAACAATATTTTATCAGAAAATTTGTTGATGACGATAAGATACATGCTCAAATACAAGAAAATAAGAAAAAGCCAGAATCCGCTAAGAAAAAAGGTGGCTTCCAAAAAAAGATGGAAGATATGATGAGACAGCAGCAGCAAATCAAACAACAAAATAAAAAATAGATATTTAAAGTTCCGGTAAAATTTACCGGAACTTTTTTTTTGGCAAATAAACAAGCATTCTCCCAATATAAAATGGGGTAAATATCCCCCCTTTAATGGGATTAAATTCCCCAACCTTTTATTTATTCATTATTAAAAAAATATTCTTGAAAAATTATTTTTTCTAAATCCAAATTAGGACTTCAAACGTATAACAAAGAGTATAACACAGACAAGATACATTGAATAAATAAAAAGTGGTGTTTAAATAAGATATAGCTATATTTTTAAGAATATTAAAATTAACAATAACAAATTTTAATTTAGAAATTAAAATAGTTTAGTAAATTACAATACAAATATTTTATTAAATCAAGCGCAACTATATTTCGGCATCTTTTCTGTCTATGTAACTGTAATAAAAGATAAAGGATTATGATTTCATTAGAAAAAAATAAGGAGGTTGTGAAGAAAAGGATTCTTTTAGTTGATGATGAGATTGCGATTCTGAAATTACTAGAATTTATTCTTAAGAAAGACTACGATTTGGTAATTAAAAATAATGGTTTTGATGCTTTAACTTGGTTAGATAGTGGCAATATTCCTGATTTAATTATATCCGACATGGAAATGCCATATTTTAACGGAGCTGATTTTGTAAGGTCTTTGAAAGTGAGCGGTTATTTTAGAGATGTGCCTGTAATTGTACTTTCTGGCTCTGAGTCTCTTGAAAATATTAAAAGTAAAATACCTTACCCAATTAATGATTTAATGTCTAAACCATTTAATCCTTCAATTTTAAAAGATAAAATAAAAATTATATTAAATTAGCGAATGCAATTTACGAATGTTAACGTTGAAGACCATTTCAAATCAAATCAAGCTGTTAATGTTCTCTATTATGCCTCTGTTTTTGAAGATGGCATTCATCAAATTTTTTCCGATACAGAGTTTTCTGTAAATAAAGTTAATACTTTATCAGATTTTAAGAACTACATTCAAAATCTGTCTATTAGTGATATCAATACTATTTTACTTCTTGAAGTTAACCCATTAAAGTTTGATGAAGTACTTATAGTGGTACAAGCTTTAAAAAAGAACTTTATTACAAAAAGTTTAATCACAGTATTTCTTTTAACAGAAAATAGCCCCGAAATTGTAAAAAAGGCAATTGAGATGGGGATTAGCGATTGCTACACAAACCCTATACCTTTTGAGGACTTAAAAGAAAGGTTGAAATTTTTAAACTTTTATAAAGTACTTAGGTCTCAGGTAAATCAACTTTCTCAAGTACCAGTGGTAGAATACAACATGCCAATTAGTAAAAGAATTTTAGATTTAACTGTATCCTCTATATCTTTAATTTTATTATCTCCTTTTTTTGCAATTATAGCTTTACTTATTAAACTTGATTCACCTGGACCAGTTTTTTATAATAGTAAAAGAGTAGGAACAGGTTATAGAATTTTCGATTTTTACAAATTCAGATCAATGCGTATTGGTGCCGATGCTGAAGTGGCAAGTTTAGCACATAAAAATCAATATGGTGATGCCTCTTTTTTTAAAGTTGAGAATGACCCTAGGGTAACCAAATTAGGTGCTTTTTTAAGAAACAGTAGCATTGATGAATTGCCTCAGCTTTTAAACGTTTTAAAAGGCGATATGTCTTTAGTAGGTAATAGACCATTACCTTTATATGAAGCCGAGCAGCTTACAACTAATGAATGGTCTATGCGTTTTTTAGGCCCATCTGGCTTAACCGGACTTTGGCAAATAAGCAAAAGAGGGAAAAAGAACATGTCTGATAATGAAAGAAAAGAATTAGATAATTACTATGCTAAAAACTATTCTTTATGGTTAGATATTAAAATCATTTTAAAAACCTTCCCAGCAATGATACAAAAGGAGAAAGTTTAATGTTCAAACTTGTTTATAGCATTTAAAGTAAAATCTACATCCTTACTATTAATATCTAAATGCGTAACAAAACGAACCATTTGTTTGCCAAATGTGCCACATAAAATTCCTTGTTCTTTAAGTTCATTTACAAATTCATCAATATTTTTTTGTTCGTTTAGCTCCATAATCACAATATTAGTTTCTACAGGCATTATATTTTTTACAAAAGAAAGTTTTTGTAAAGATTCAGCAATAACTTCTGCATGTAAATGATCTTGTTTTAGTCTTTCAATATTGTTTTCCAAAGCATAAATTCCTGCCGCAGCTAAAAATCCAGCTTGTCTCATACCACCCCCAAAAACTTTTCTTACTCTTCGGGCATAATTTATTGTTTTCTTACTTGCTAAAAAAACAGATCCAACAGGCGCACCTAAACCTTTTGATAAGCAAACAGAAATGCCGTCAAAATATTGTCCGTAATCTATAGCTTCATCTTTAGTGGTTTGTAAAGCATTAAAAATTCTAGCACCATCTAAATGAAGTTTTAAATTTTTTAGTTTACATAAATGATATATGGGTTCAATGTCGTCTAACTTATAACATGCCCCTCCACCCCTATTTACAGTGTTTTCAATAACAACCAAGCTAGATTTTGGATAATGAAAATCTGTAGGGTTAATTTCACTTTCAATTAAAGAAGTAGTTATAATTCCTCGTTCGCCATTTAAAAGTTTTACGGAAGCACCAGAGTTAAACATGATGCCACCACCTTCATATTTATAAACATGAGATGTTTGATCAGTAATTACTTCGTCTAAAGGTTGTGTAAAACATTTTATCGCAATTTGATTGCTCATGGTACCAGAAGGGCAAAACATGGCATCCTCCATACCAAACATATCAGCCAACTTTCTTTCTAAAGTATTTACAGTTTCATCCTCTCCAAAAACATCATCGCCTACTTTGGCACTAAACATAGCATCTAACATTCCTTTGGTAGGCTTGGTTACTGTATCACTTCTATAATCAATCATAACTTTGGTTTTACGCAAAATCAAGAAAATATTGATGATTACAAAATTATATCTATAGATACTGCTATTGCAATTAAAAAATTACTTAAAAAAACGTTAGCAATTGTATATTTGAATTATATGTCTTTTAAATCTGTTCCGGTAAGTATTTTAACTGGTTTTTTAGGTGCTGGAAAAACTACACTGCTAAACCACATCATTAAAGAAAATCCAAATACAAAGTTTGCTATTATTGAAAACGAATATGGAGAAATTAATATAGATAGTGAATTGGTAATTAAAACTGATGAAAATATTTTTGAGCTTTCTAATGGTTGTATTTGTTGTTCTTTAAATGGAGATTTATTTGAAGTATTAAATAAATTAGTAACAGGTAAATTTGATTATGACCATTTGATTATTGAAACAACTGGAATTGCAGATCCATCTGCAGTTGCTGGTACATTTTTAACAGATTATAACATTCAAACTGCTTTTAAGTTAGACGGTACAATTTGTTTGGTTGATGTAGAAAATATTTTAGATGTTTTAGGTACTGACGAGGAAGCAGCAAAACAAGTACTTTTTGCAGATTTTATCATTTTTAATAAATGTGAAGGCGTTGAAGATGACATCTTAAAAAACGTTGAGGATACAATAAAAAAAATAAACCCATTTGCTAACTATTGTTTTACAGATTTTGCAAAAGTTGATAGCAAAGAATTGCTTGATTTAAAAGCTTACACCAAAGAAAAAACTCAATTCAAATTAGGGTATAACATCAGTAAACAATCAAATATTTTTAATGTAAACCCGCTACAAAACCAACATCATCAAATTGTATCCCAAAGTTTTATATTCGAAAATAGTTTCGACTTATTAAAAATAAGACACTATTTTACAGTGATGTTAATGATACAAGGTGCTTGGTTTTATAGGATAAAAGGAATAATATATATTGAAGGTTTAAACAGAAAATTAATTATTCAGTCTGTAAAAGGGGCTCCTGTATTTACTGATGGCGATAATTGGGCGGAAGATGAAGTACGTTGTTCTAAAATTGTTTTTATTGGCAAACAACTAAAAAGAGAAGTTTTAGAAAAAGGATTAAATCAATGTATATATAAAACATAGAGTATAAATACTATAAAAAGAAAAAACTTGACTTAGTGTACTTTATACAATAAGAAATTTTAATTAAATTTACAGCATAAATAAATAATATGATATTAATTGCAGACGGTGGCTCCACAAAAACAAGTTGGAGTTTGATTGATGATAATGGTAAAATTATAATGTTTCATACAGAAGGATATAACCCCTATTTTTCTGATACTGAATACATAATTGATTCTATGAAGAAAAACATGCCATCAGATTTACCCACTAGCAAAATTACAGAAGTAAATTATTATGGTGCAGGTGTACATAACGAAGAAAAAGCTTTAATCGTAAAAAAAGCCATGGAAGTTATTTTTCCTGATGCTAAAATTGATATTGGTCATGATTTAATGGCAGCTGCGAGAGCTTTATTGGGCAATAAAAGAGGTTTTGCTGCTATATTAGGTACAGGCACAAACACTTGTATTTATGATGGTGAAGGTATTGAAATGAACATTGATTCTTTAGCTTATATTTTAGGTGACGAAGGAAGTGGTTGTTACATTGGTAAAAAACTTTTGAGTGATTATTTGAGAGGTTATATGCCTAAAAATGTAAGAGATTCTTTTTGGGAAACTTTTAAATTAACGCCAGATGATATTTTAGAAGCTGTTTACACTAAACCATTACCAAATAGATTTTGTGCAAGCTTTAGCAAATTTGTTTATGATATTACAGTAAACATTGAATATTCAAGAAACATTGTAAAATCTTCTTTTGACGATTTTTTCAAGAATTTAGTTAGCCACTATCCAGATTATCAAAGTTATGAATTTAACTGTATAGGTTCTGTAGCTTATAATTTCAGAAATGTTTTAGAAGAGGTAGCGACTGAATATGGTATGAAGATGGGTAAAATTATGCGTTCACCTATTGATGATTTGGTGAAATATCATATTGAAAACAGGAAGAAATAGTTTTATTATGAAACAAAAAAGCTCAGCAATTTTATAAAATTGCTGAGCTTTTTTGTTTTTAGTTATTTCTCTGAATTTTCACTCCAAGCTTTAAACTATCTGTATTATTATACAAACCACTTGCCCAAACTGTATAAATTCTACCACTTTCAATCAATACATTACTTTCGGCTGTTTTACCATTTACATCATCGCTTTTAACAGTGAAATTGTATCGTTTTCCACCAGGTATTTCCACAAAGTTAGAATGGTTTTTATAAGCCAAATTATTAATTAGCAATGAATCAACACCGTAATTAAGTTTAAGTGAAGGAGAATTAACACTTAAATTTAAAAACCTAATTTGTGCTTTACCAGTTGTTGTTGCCGCTACAGAGTCTGTTATGGTTAAAAACTCTAGATTAGCAGGTTGTCCAACTACATAAAGCGAATAATATTTTCCTGGTTGTGCTAAAATTGATCCAGTTTTAATGCTATCAGCAGTTTGGTCTTTATATATTCCAATTCTCCTATTTCCAGAAAAAATATTTACGTAAGGCAGCCTTTCTGTAAAATCAAAAGAACCTTGATTTACAATTTGATTATCTATAACAAAATCAAATGGTTGCAAACCTGGTGAAGCATTAATTATGGCTAAAGCAGAATAGTTTGGAGCGACATTATCATTATCATTTTTTAAGCATGAACTTAAGGTTAAAACTCCAAACCCAAAAACTAATGCTTTTACACTTGATTTTTTAACCCAATTGGACAAATTAAATTTAAAATTTTTCATTTTATTATTTTTTAACGTTTGTTACTAAAAGCCCTAACGTTAAAACTTTAAAAAGTGCTACAACAAAAATGAATTTAATTTAAATTATTTCTCAATTAACATACCTTGTACAGCTGACCTAGCATTTTTTCTTTGATAGTTTGCTATCAAAACTCCTAATAAAATTAAGCCAGTAGCAAAAATAAGCCTTATGGTTATTTCTTCATTTAATATTAACCAACCTAAAAACAAAGCTACTACAACATTAAAATAAGTAAAAACAGAAACAGATGTTGATGCCATTTTACTTAAAGCATATAAGTAGGATAAAAAACCTGCCAATGAACCAAATAAAGTAAGGTAAAATACGGCCAAAATATTACTGGTTTTCCACTCGATAATAACTAATGGAATTTTCAAAAGAAATGCTGCAATTAACAAGCTAATCCCTGCAAATAGCATTTGGGTACACAAATCAACTAAAATATTATGATTATCTTTTTTAACTGATTTTGAATATACGGTACCAATACTCCATGCTATTATAGCGCAAATAATAGCAATTATTCCAATTTTATAATTAGGATTTGTGAGTTGAGCTAAACTATTAAAAAACAAGACAACCATACCTGCTAAACCTAATAATACGCCAATAGCTATTTTAGCGGATAACTTTTCTTTTTTGCTTGCTAAGTTGATAATTAAAACTAATAATGGTGAAAGGGTTGTTAATAAAGCAGTTAAGCCAGATGGAATTGATTTTTCGCCATAGGTGGTTAAACCATTTGCTAAAATCAACATTAAAAAAGCTAAAACAACATTTTGAAAAATCCTTTGCCAACCAGGAAAAACTAATTTTTTACTAATAAACAAATAGGTAAAAAGTATAATGCCAGCCATTAAATGTCTAAAACCTACAACATAAACTGCGGGTATAGTTTCTACTGCAATTCTTATTGCTAAATAAGTAGTCCCCCAAAAAAATGAAACACCAAATAAAGCCATTGGTAATTTAAAGGAACTTAAAGATTTCATTTTTTAAAATCCTATAGCCCTTAACTCCTCTTTCATTTCTGCCTGTACTTTTTGTGCTTCAACCCTTGCAGCTGCTGCAAAATCTTCAGAAGATGAGGCATAAATAATTGCTCTAGAAGAATTAACCAGTAAACCACAATCTTTATTCATACCATATTTACAAACATCAGCTAAAGAACCTCCTTGCGCTCCAACACCTGGCACTAATAAAAAATGATTTGGTGCATGTTTTCTGATTTCTAAAAAAGCCTCTCCCCTTGTTGCACCAACAACATACATCATATTATGATCATTGGCCCATAATTGAGATGTTTTTAAAACTTTCTCAAATAAAAAGCCCTCTTCATTTTTTGTAAACTGAAAATCTTTAGCACCTTCATTTGATGTTAATGCTAAAAGAATTACCCATTTATCATCATACTTTAAAAATGGAGTTACAGAATCTTTTCCCATATATGGTGCAACAGTAACAGCGTCAAAGCTCATGTCAGAGCTTTCTTCATTAAAAAAAGCATCAGCGTACATTGCAGAAGTATTACCTATATCACCTCTTTTGGCATCAGCAATCGAGAAAATATCTTTTGGTAAGTAGTTAACTGTTTTAATTAATGATTTCCATCCAGCTATCCCTCTTGATTCGTAAAAAGCAGTATTAATTTTATACGATACACATAAGTCTTTGGTAGCATCAATAATTTGTTTATTAAACTCAAAAACAGGATCTTCCATACTTAAAAGATGCTTTGGTATTTTATTAATATCGGTATCTAAACCAATGGCTAAAAAAGATTTTTTATTTTTTATTTGCTGAATAAGTTCTTTGCGGGTCATTAAAATGTATTTATTTTGCTAAATTGATAAAATTTAAAGGCAAGTGGAAAAAAAAACGTTTAAAAATTTCAGGAATTACAAATTAATCTATATTATTGCAATGTAATCTCAATTTATCCTTTGTCTACGGTATAAGTAAAGCAAAAAAAATCACATCGAGAATAAATGTAATACTTAATCTTATTGGATAAATCACAATAAATAATCCCTTGATAATAATTCATATTAATGTTTAATACAAACGAATTGAACGAAAAGCTTGTTTCTGAGCTTCGTGAAATGGCAAAAAGTTTTGGTGTTGAAGATACCGACGTTTTGCGCAAAGCTGACTTAATAGCTAAAATTAAAGAACAACAAGATTTAATAACTGCCGCAAGAAATTCTGGAGAAATTGAAACAGTTGTTGAAGATGATGAAAAGCCTAAAAAAAGAGCTAGAACCGTTAAAACTGCAATTGTTGAAAAAATAAAAGCCGATAGCCCTAAAAGTGACGTCACACTTTTTGATAATAATGCGGAACAAGCTCCTGCTAAAAGCCTCTCTAAAGCAAAAGTAGAAACTGTAGTTAATGAAAGCTCTGAGGCGGATAACAAAACCGAACCAAGAGCTATTAGACCAGAAAAAAACAGCAATGGTAAGCAAAGAAATCAAGATGCTGCTTTTGATTTTGACAATGTAATCATTAACGAAGGAGTTTTAGAAATTATGCCCGATGGTTACGGTTTCTTAAGATCATCTGATTATAATTACCTAACTTCTCCTGATGACATTTATGTTTCTCAATCTCAAATAAAACTATTTGGATTAAAAACTGGTGACACTGTTAGAGGTAGTATAAGGCCACCAAAAGAAGGTGAAAAATATTTTCCTTTGGTACGTGTAGAATCTATCAATGGTAGAATACCAATGGAAGTTAGAGATAGGGTTCCATTTGATTATCTAACTCCTCTATTCCCTACAGAAAGATTAAATTTATTTATGAAATCGAGTGATCATTCTACTCGTATTATGGATTTATTTACACCAATTGGTAAAGGACAACGTGGTTTAATTGTTGCGCAACCAAAAACTGGTAAAACCAATTTATTAAAAG
This sequence comes from Pedobacter alpinus, assembly GCF_042684645.1. Taxonomy (NCBI): domain Bacteria; kingdom Pseudomonadati; phylum Bacteroidota; class Sphingobacteriia; order Sphingobacteriales; family Sphingobacteriaceae; genus Pedobacter; species Pedobacter alpinus. Next base: position 8,002 of record NZ_JBHULV010000047.1, on the reverse strand, counting down.
AAGTTGCTAATGCAATTGCTGCTAACCACCCAGAAGTTTATTTAATTATTTTATTAATTGATGAACGCCCAGAAGAGGTTACAGATATGGCCAGAAGCGTAAGAGCTGAGGTTGTTTCTTCTACTTTTGATGAGCCAGCAGAACGCCACGTTAAGATTGCCAATATTGTTTTGGAAAAAGCGAAACGTATGGTAGAATGTGGACATGATGTAGTAATTTTATTAGATTCTATTACGCGTTTAGCTAGAGCTTACAATACTGTTGCGCCAGCATCTGGTAAAATACTTTCTGGTGGTGTTGATGCTAATGCATTGCACAAGCCTAAACGTTTCTTTGGTGCTGCCCGTAACATTGAAGACGGTGGCTCTTTAACCATACTTGCAACTGCTTTAACAGATACTGGATCTAAAATGGATGAGGTGATTTTTGAAGAATTTAAAGGTACTGGTAATATGGAACTACAATTAGATAGAAAATTATCTAACAAACGTATTTTCCCAGCTATAGATTTAACTGCTTCAAGTACAAGAAGAGATGATTTATTATTAGATAAAGAAACTTTACAAAGACTTTGGATTTTAAGAAATCACTTAGCAGATATGAACCCTCAAGAAGCAATGGAGTTTTTATTAACTCAAATGCGAGGTACAAAATCTAACGAGGAGTTTTTAGTATCAATGAACAGCTAGAATTAGAGTTAAGAATTTTAGAGGCGAGAATCAAGACTCAGCAAGTTGTCTTAGCTCTTGCCTCCTAACTCTTTTATCTCCAAAGAATGATTAAAAAACACATCCCAAACGCAATAACCTGTGCTAACCTATTTTCTGGTTGTATAGGTACAATTTATGCATTTAACGGCGACCTAAAAACAGTTGCCTATTTTGTGATTTTATCTGGTGTGTTTGATTTTTTTGACGGATTAGTAGCTAGATTACTTAACGTAAAATCTGAAATAGGGAAAGAATTAGATTCTTTGGCGGATGTTATTAGTTTTGGTTTTCTGCCTGGTTTAATAATGTACCAATTGCTATTAAATTCTGGTGCTGGTTATTTAGCCTACGCTGGATTTCTTATTCCAATTTTTTCTGCATTAAGATTGGCTAAGTTTAACATAGACACTAGGCAAACTGAAGACTTTATAGGATTAAATACGCCTATGAATACTTTTCTGATTATTTCTTTACCTTACTTACAAGATAAAACAGACTTGATTAGCAATACTTACTTTCTATTAGGTCTTATTTTATCGCTTTCTTATCTTTTAGTGAGCGAAATAAAACTTTTCTCTATGAAAGTAAGCAATTTAAGTTGGGCGCCAAATAAATATAAATTCGTTTTTGTTATCCTATCTGTCGTTTTATTAGCTTTTCTAAAATTTGCCGCAATACCTGTTGTTTTAATTTTATATATATTTTTTTCACAAATACATTTTAAATACTCTACCAACTAAAAAAAATTAGCAGATATTAATGCTATGTCTCTAAAAAAACATTAAACCAAATATGTAAAAGTGTAGCAAGCAGCATGAAAATTTAGATTTTCAATAATTGCTGTTTAAAATTAAAATTTCTTACAGAAAACTAATGGTAACTAAACAATGGAACTTACCAATATCAAATTAAAGAACTTTATTCTGCTGCTAAAAGCTCTTTTCTTTTTTCTACCAATTTTACAAAAATTAAATCCATATCTTCTTTTAAGTTTTTGTAATCCTCGGCTATACCTTCATAATCATCATTATCTCTCGCTCTAGTTTCAATAGAAGCCATTATATCTCTTGCTTCATTTACACCCATAAAAGCCAAAGTTGGTTTAATTTTATGCGCCATCTCAGCAATTTTACTCCAATCTTTAGTTTCAACTGCATTAGTTAATACTTCAACATATCCTGGTGTTTGTTCCAAAAATATATCAATCATTTCCACTATAAATTCTGTATTATCACTTGCCACTTCTTTTAAATATGAAAGGTCTATCACTATATTATTATCTCTATTCATTTATACTAATGTGAAAATTTTTATTTAGCCTTATTACTTCTAATTTGTCTTCACAATCTATAAGCAACTCACTAATTGTTTTTTTTGTAATTGGATGCTTATAATTTGGTGCTATTTCATTTAATGGTAAAAGTACAAATTTACGCATTGTTAACATCAAATGAGGAATTATCAAAATATCAGAATCGGATAATATTAAATCATTATAAAAAATAATATCAATATCCATGGTTCGTTCGCTCCATTTATCTTTACGTATTCTGCCTAATTGAGTTTCAATTTTTTGAATTTCATTTAAAACCTCATGAGGAGATAAAAAAGTATCCACTTTAATTGCAATATTTAAAAAGTCTGGTTGTTCTAACTTTCCCCAAGCTTTTGTTTCGTAAATAGAAGATTCTAGCTCTATTTTACCAACATTTAATCTTATTGCTTTTAGTGCATTACTTAAATTTTCAAACCTATTACCTAAATTCCCGCCAAGTAATAAAAAAACCTTATTCATAAATATTGTAACAATTGCTATTAATGCTTATCTAAAATTTATATTTGCAAAATAGCATTTTAATATTCAAATAAATCAAATGAAACAATTCTTCAAATTTGTTTTTGCCTCTATGGTAGGTATTATATTATCTACAATTGTGTTGTTCTTAATATTCATAGCTTTAATAACAGCTGTTATTAGCAGTTCTAAAGAGAATGTAGAGATTAAAGAAAACACGATACTTCATGTAAACTTAAATGTTCCGATTACTGAACGTAGTGCATCAAGTCCTCTTGATGATTTAGATTTTGGCCCATTTAAAGGCGAAAAGGTGTTAGGCTTAAATGATATACTAAAAAGCATTAAAAGTGCTAAAGATGATGACAACATTAAAGGTATTTACTTAGATGTTAGCTACATGATGACTGGTTTTGCAAGTATCGAAGAAATAAGAAATGCTTTGCTTGATTTTAAAAAATCGGGTAAATTTATAATTGCTTATAGCGAGGTGTACACACAAGGCGCTTACTATTTAGCCTCTGTAGCAAATAAAGTTTACTTAAATCCGCAAGGTATATTAGAATTAAAAGGTTTTAGTTCTGAAATTATGTTTTTTAAAGGTGCTTTAGATAAATTAGATATTGAGGCTCAAATTATAAAAGTAGGGACATTTAAAAGTGCTGTTGAACCATTTATTTTAGATAAAATGAGTGAGGCTAACAAATTACAAACTACTGCTCTTTTAGGTTCTTTATACAATCATTTCACTACTAAAATTTCTGAAAGTAGAAAAATACCTCAAGATTCATTAAAGGCTATAGCAGATGGATTAAAATCTAGATCCCCAGAAGATGCTCTAAGATATAAATTAGTTGATGGTTTAAAATATAAAGACGAAATACTTGACGAATTAAAAACTAAAACTGGAGTTGAAAAAGCAAAAAATTTAGCTACTGTTAGCATAACAGAATATGCAAAAACAATAAAAAACACCAGCACAGCATCAGAAAGAATTGCTGTAATATATGCAAACGGTGATATAAATAGTGGTGAAGGTGACGAAAACACGATTGGATCTGAAGGAATATCAAAAGCATTAAGAAAAGCAAGATTAGACGAGAAAGTAAAAGCCGTGGTTTTAAGAGTAAATAGCCCAGGTGGCAGTGCTTTAGCTTCTGATGTGATATGGAGAGAAGTTTTATTAACTAAAAAAGCTAAACCATTAATTGTTTCTATGGGTGATTATGCTGCATCTGGTGGTTATTACATTGCTTGTGCTGCTGATGAAATTTATGCCGAGCCAAATACAATTACAGGGTCTATTGGTGTGTTTGCAATTATTCCTAATATGAAGGGTTTTTTCAACAATAAATTAGGAATTACATTTGACGGCGTTAAAACAGGTCAGTTTGCAGATTTAGGAGATGTTAGCAGACCATTAAACGATGCAGAGAAAATGATTTTGCAAAGAGAAGTTAATAGAACTTATGTTGATTTTACCAAAAGAGTTGCAGACGGTAGAAAAATTCCACAATCCTATGTGGACAGCATTGGGCAAGGTAGAGTTTGGACTGGTGAACAAGCTGTTAAACTTAAATTAGTGGATAAGCTTGGGCACTTAAATGACGCCATTGCTGCTGCTGCTAAAAAAGCCAAATTAAAAGAATATAAAATTGTAAACTATCCAGAAATTAAAGATGGCTTAATGGGACTTTTAGATGATTCTGAGGAAAAACTTAAAACATATATAGTTAAGCAAGAGTTAGGAAACACCTACCCTTATTACAAGCAAATTAAAGAAGTTGCTACCATGAAAGGTTTGCAAGCTAAATTACCTTACGAAATTACAATTAGATAATTCAATTATTAAAATTTTAAAAGCAAAGGCCTGATTTTTTCAGGCCTTTGTTGTTATAAATATATTTAATGAAACATCAACAATACATTGTACGATTAAGGAAGTAAATTATAGAAAGATGAAGATAAACATAATTTAAAATTGAACACCGAAACGAAAATAGCTAGCAGCCACATCAAAATGAAGATGAAACAACTATAAATTAATTGATACAAAAACCCATAAAAAAGCCTTGATTCAAAACGAATCAAGGCTTTTTATTTATCCATCCAACCTTCTCACTTCCGTCCTCTGTCTTCGGACTTAAAAAACTAAGCGTCTGCTTTTGGAGCTTCTTCTTTTGGTGGACGAGGCAATAAAGCTTTACGAGAAAGTTTTAATTTACCTTGTTTATCAACTTCTAATAACTTAACAGTTACTTCGTCACCAACTTGGAAAATACCATCCATAGATTCGTAACGTTTCCAGTCAATTTCAGAAATGTGTAATAAACCATCTTTACCTGGCATAATTTCTACAAATGCACCAAATGGCATAATAGATTTCACTTTACCTTCGTAAGTTTCGCCAACTTCTGGTTTAGCAACAATGTTTTTGATACGAGTAGTTGCTTGGTCAATCGCTGCTTTATTATCCGCAAAAATTTGGATGTAACCTTTGTTATCTTTCTCTTCAATAGAGATAGTAGCGCCAGTTTCACGTTGCATTTCTTGGATAATTTTACCACCAGGACCAATAATTGCACCAATAAATTCTTTATCAATTACTAAAGAAACAATACGTGGAGCATGAGGTTTAAAGTCTTCTCTTGGCGCAGTCATGGTTTTTTCAATTTCACCTAAAATGTGTAATCTACCATCTCTAGCTTGGTCTAAAGCATTACTTAAAACTTCGTATGATAAACCGTTCACTTTCAAGTCCATTTGACAAGCAGTAATACCGTTTTTAGTACCAGTTACTTTAAAATCCATGTCTCCTAAATGATCTTCATCACCTAGAATATCCGAAAGAATAGCATATTTACCAGTTGCTTCATCAGAAATTAATCCCATTGCAATACCAGAAACTGGAGCTTTCAATTGAATACCAGCATCCATCAAAGCCAATGTGCCCGCACAAACGGTAGCCATGGATGAAGAACCATTAGATTCTAAAATATCAGAAACAATACGGATGGTGTAAGGGTTTTCAGCATCAGAAGGCAATACTTTTTTAATTGCTCTCATGGCTAAATTACCATGACCAACTTCTCTACGACCAACACCACGGTTAGGACGAGCCTCACCAGTTGAGAATGCAGGGAAATTGTAATGCAACATAAATTTATTGTAGCCATTCACAAAAGCGCCGTCAATCATTTGCTCATCAGATTTTGCACCTAACGTAACTGTAGTTAATGATTGTGTTTCACCACGGGTAAAAATTGCAGAACCGTGAGCAGATGGTAAATAACCTACTTCGCTCCAAATAGGGCGAATTTCAGTTGTTTTTCTTCCATCTAATCTAATTCCTTCATCCAATAACAATGTTCTTACGGCATCGTATTGTACATCATGGAAATATTTTTTAGCTAAAAACTTATCAGATTCTGTAGCACCTTCTGGCAATGCGTCTAAAACTTCTTTTTGAATAGCTTTAAATTGAGCAGAACGATCGTCTTTACCAGAGTTAGATTTAGCAACTGCATAAACTTTATCATAAGTATCAGCAGTAATTTTTGCTTTTAATTCTAAATCGCTGTTTTCGTGGCTATAAGTTCTCTTTTCAGTTTTACCAACTAAACGACCCAACTCTATCTGTGCAGCAACTTGTTTTTTAATGGCTTCGTGAGCAAATTGAATTGCTTCAATTAAATCAGCTTCTGCAATTTCATCAGCTTCACCTTCTACCATATTAATGTCTTTGGCAGAACCAGCAACAATAAATTCTAATGTAGCTCTTTCTAATTCAGAACGAAGTGGGTTTATGACTAACTTACCATCAATCTTAGCTACACGTACTTCAGATATTGGTCCGTTAAACGGAATATCCGAAACAGCTAAAGCTGCCGAAGCTGCTAAACCTGCTAATGCATCAGGCATAATGTCTTTGTCTGATGAAATTAAAGAAATCATCACTTGCGTATCAGAGTGATAATCTTCTGGAAATAAAGGTCTTAAAGCTCTATCTACGATTCTCGAAATTAAAACTTCGTAATCAGATAATCTAGCTTCTCTTCTTAGGAAACCTCCAGGAATACGACCAGCTGCCGCATATTTCTCCTGATAATCAACGGATAATGGAAGGAAGTCGACACCTTCTTTTGCATCTTTGTTACTAACAACAGTAGCTAATAGCATAGTATCACCTTGTTTCACAACCACTGCGCCATCAGCTTGTTTAGCTAATTTTCCAGTTTCGATCTCAATGATACGGCCATCGCCTAAATCAATCGACTGTTTAAACACATTTAAACTCATATATTATTTTTTATCGTTGCGAAAATACGGTTTTATATCTGTTTTTTTGATGGCTTATGTAAAATCTTTATTTAGTTAATGTTAAAGTAGTTATAGGAATGGTTTCTTTTAATTGTTGAGAGGTTTTAGATGTCAGTATCAGCTTCGAATAATATTATATTGAATAGTCTTTGTCATACAGAGCGGAGACCTTGTCATACTGTGCGGAGTCGAAGTATGAAAAGGTGCTGTATTGCAAATCAGTTTGTGCAGTCTGGCTTTACGCTGTACTCCGTTTGTCCGCCCATTGGCGTACAATCCGGGGTGCCGCTGCAATCCAGTTTATTTAACGCGGGGTTGGTGGAGATTTATTTGCAATGTCTGCTGTTCTCAACCGTCATCGCGATCCGCTGGTTAGCGGATTGGCGATTTCTGTGTTTATTTGCAATGCTTTATTAAACGATGAACCAACAATTAAAGAGTCTGGAGACTCTATTTCATTTGGTAATCCGAAGAGACGCTTCGCTTAACTCTCCGGACAGTTGGGGCTGTAGTACAATTAAGTTTGGATAGTCTGGCTTTACGCTGTACTCCGTTTGTCCGCCCACTGGCAGACAATCCGGGGTGCCGCTGCAATCCAGTTTATTTAACTTGGGGTTTGTGAGGATTTAATTGGAATGTCTGTTGTTCTCAACCGTCATCATGGTTCGCTGGTTGGCGGAGTGGCAATCTCTGTGTTTATTTGTATTTGATTTATTAACTGATGAATCCATCGCTAGTGCGAGCTTGCAGCTCGTACTTTAAAATTAGGAGTGAAATTGGAACGAGCTACAAGCTCGCACCAGCAAGTTGATAATTCGGGAAGATTTAGTTATTTATTCTATAAAAATATTCAAATTGTTTTTATCTTGTAGTGATATTACAAAATATGCCGAAATTTCAATTAAAAAACACGACATAATGCATCGCTATCCTATTGTCTTAATTCCTGACTATCAAGAAAAATTCGTTAATCAATATAGCGTCGACGATTTTGCGAAATTTTATAATATAAAAATTAAATCTAAACCAATCAGACCAGTTGAGCCTTTAATGCCACAAAATAAAATCGATATAAAGAAAACAGTAGTGAAATTTAAAATCAAATCTTACTTCATATCTGTCCGAACAATTTCCGATTTCGTAAAACGGAATTATTAACTAATTGATTTACAGTTAT
>NZ_JBHULV010000046.1:0-158158 GCF_042684645.1 Pedobacter alpinus | reverse complement strand
ACACCTCAGGAGTTTGGAGAGCTATTAATTCAATCCAAAACAGCAACATACATATTGGCTTTTATATATCTAAAGTAACGCTTCTCAAAAAACAATAATCTGACAATAAAAAATCTCTATAAACTATTGCAATCACAGTTTAAATATGATATAAACAATTAATAACTAGTAATTTTCAATAGAAAATTAACAAAAAAAGCCCTCAAAAGATAGCTTTTTTTGTTAAAATTAACAAATCGATTACAAGATAGACTGCCTAACCCTCACCAACTTCTCCAACAAACCTTCCAGCAAATCTAACTTTAACATATTAGCAGCGTCAGATTTTGCATTTGATAAATCGGGGTGAGTTTCAATAAACAAACCATCCGCACCAACAGCAATGGCAGCTTTCGCTATGGTTTCTATTAAGGCAGGTTTACCGCCAGTTACACCAGAAGCTTGGTTAGGCTGTTGTAATGAATGGGTACAATCCATAATTACTGGAACGTTGAAAGCTCTCATTTCTGGTATTCCTCTAAAATCAACTATCAAATCTTGGTATCCAAACGTGTTTCCTCTATCTGTTAATAAAACATTTGGGTTGCCGTTTTCAGTAATTTTATCAACTGCATATTTCATTGAGCCAGCAGAAAGAAACTGACCTTTTTTAACATTTACCACTTTGCCGGTTTTAGCGGCTGCCATTAATAAATCTGTTTGCCGACAAAGAAACGCCGGTATTTGTAAAACATCAACATAAGCTGCTGCCATTGCAGCCTCTTGGCTTTCGTGAATATCTGTCACTGTTGGAATACCAAACTCCTTACCTATCTTTTCCAAAATTTTTAAAGCTTTTTCATCTCCAATTCCTGTAAAAGAATCTAATCGAGAGCGATTTGCTTTACGGTACGAACCTTTAAAGATGTAAGGAATATTAAGCTTATCTGTAATTTTTACAATTTTTTCTGCAATTCTAAATGCTATTTCTTCGCCTTCTATGGCGCATGGACCAGCCATTAAAAAGAAATTATTTGAATCGGTATTTTTTAATTTTGGAATGTTCAACATTTTAATGAGTGAAGTTTTGAATTTTTAATGTTCAAATTAATTTTGAGGGATAGAATGAGTGAAGGATAGATTTTACTAAGCCTTCACTATTAAATATTATTTAAATTTTGAATTACTATTTCGTTTATCAATCAGCTTTAAGATTAGAATATTAAATAGGTCTTTTTACTTATGACTTTTTACTTAAAACTAATTCCCTAATTCAGACATAAACTTAATCCTCATTAATTGAATTTCCTCTCGGTTATAATCATCTGTACCTAATTCTTCTAAAGCTTTATCAATAGAATCCACATCGGCGGTTCTGAAATAATCAAAAACTTCGTCTTGACGGTCATCATCAATTACTTCATCAATAAAATAATTAAGGTTCAATTTTGTTCCAGAACCAACAATAGATTCTACTTCTTTTAAAATATCTTCGTAAGAGATTCCTTTAGATGCAGCAATATCTTCTAATGATATTTGACGGTCAATATTTTGAATGATTGACACTTTTAAAGCCGATTTATTTGCAGTTGTTTTTACCACAAAATCTATTGGCCTATCAATATCGTTTTCTTCTACATATTTCTTAATTACTTCTATAAAGGCAGCGCCAAATTTAGCTGCTTTACCATTTCCAACACCAGAAATGTTTTTCAGCTCTTCCATAGAAATTGGGTAATGTGTACACATTTCATCCAAAGAGGGGTCTTGAAAAACTACAAACGGAGGAAGATTTTTCTGTTTAGCAAGTTTCTTCCTTAAGTCTTTAAGAATTTTTAAAAGTTCTGCATCAACTGCGCCTCCACCTTGTTGATGGTTATCATCATTATCTTCTCTTATAGCTTCCATTTCTCGGTTCATAATAAAACGAAGCGCATAAGGACTTTCAATAAAAGCTTCTCCTGATTTTGATAGCCTTAATAAGCCAAAATTATCAACATCTTTTATGATAAAATTATCTAACAAGGCTTGTCTTAAAACAGATTTCCAAAGTAATATACCTTCTTCTTTGCCTTTACCAAAATATTTTGTTTGGTGGTGTTTGTATGATTGTATCTGAGCAGTTTCTAAACCCAACAGCACATTAATAATATAATGATCGTCAAATTTTTCACCAAACTCTTTAATCATATTTAAAACAACTGCTAAGGGTTCTTCGGCATTAAAATGTTCTTTTTTCGCTCGGCAATTATCGCAATTATTATTACAGCCTACTTCATTAAAGTTTTCTCCAAAATAATGTAATATTTGTTTTCTTCTACAAACTGCGGATTCTGAATAATCAATAACTTCTTTAAGTATTTGTGTGCCTATTTCTCTTTCAGAAACTGGCTTGTCTTTCATAAATTTAGCTAGCTTGTCAACATCTTTTTCAGAGTAAAAAGCTATGCAAATTCCTTCTCCACTATCACGACCAGCTCTACCAGTTTCTTGGTAATAGCCTTCCATACTTTTTGGAATATCGTGATGTATCACATAACGCACATCGGGTTTATCTATACCCATACCAAATGCAATAGTTGCTACAATCACATCAACATCTTCCATCAAAAACTTATCTTGCGTATCGGCTCTAACTTTTGGATCTAAACCGGCATGATAAGGCAATGACTTTATACCGTTAATTTCCAGAGCATTACTTACCTCTTCAACCTTTTTTCGGCTTAAGCAATAAATAATACCAGATTTGCCCATGTGGCTTTTGATGTATTTAACAATCTCTTTTATAACATCGTTTTTAGGGCGTACATCATAAAATAAATTAGGACGGTTAAAAGAAGATTTAAACAAATTCGCATTTGTCATCTGTAAATTCTTCTGAATATCATACTGAACTTTGGGAGTAGCAGTAGCTGTTAAAGCAATCAATGAAATATCATCACCAATGTTATTAATAACCTGACGTATTTTACGATATTCCGGTCTAAAATCATGTCCCCACTCAGAAATACAATGAGCTTCATCAATAGCTACAAAAGATATTTTCAATAGCTTTAAGAAATCAATGTTATCTTGCTTAGTTAAAGATTCTGGTGCAACGTAAAGCAATTTAGTTTCTCCAGCTAAAACATCTTGTTTAACCTTTGCAATTTCTGTTTTATTTAAAGATGAATTCAGAAAATGAGCAATACTATCTCTACCACCAAAAGCTCTTAACTGATCTACTTGGTTTTTCATTAAAGCAATTAACGGAGAAATCACTAAAGCGGTTCCCTCACTCATTAAAGCTGGCAATTGGTAACAAATAGATTTACCTCCACCTGTTGGCATTATAACAAACGTGTCGTTTTTTTCTAAAATACTATTAATAATGGCCTCTTGGTCACCTTTAAAGTTGTTAAAGCCGAAAAACGTTTGTAAGTTGTCTATTAAAGATTTTTTAATCTGCATTTTTATTGTCATAAAAAACAGCTCATGCTGATTTTAGACTTGAAAATAACATATTTTTGTGATATAACTATATTTAATTATAAAATTTACAAATTTGAAGTCATCTCAAGAAATTTTAGAGATTGCAAACCGCACCATTTCCTTAGAAGCAGAAGCCATCAAACAGCTTCAATTACAGCTATCTAAGGACTTTGCTTTACTTGTTAAAGAAATCATTAATCTTAAAGGAAGGCTTATTATAACAGGTGTTGGTAAAAGTGCAATTATTGCTCAAAAATTAGTTGCTACTTTTAATTCTACAGGTACGCCTTCTGTTTTTATGCATGCAGCAGATGCTGTACATGGCGATTTAGGAATAATACAAAAAGATGATTTGGTATTGTGCCTTTCAAAAAGTGGAAATACTGCCGAAATAAAAGTTTTGATTCCTTTGCTGAAACAAGGTGATAATCTTTTAGCCTGTATTGTTGGTGAAAAGGAATCGTATTTGGCAAAACAGTCTGATTTTGTTTTAGATGCTACTGTTGCCATTGAAGCTTGTCCAAACAATTTAGCACCCACTACTAGTACTACAGCACAATTGGTTTTAGGTGATGCCTTAGCCGTTTGTTTATTAGAGTGCAGAGCGTTTTCTAAAGAAGATTTTGCAAAATACCATCCTGGAGGAGCTTTAGGTAAAAAGCTTTATTTAAAGGTTTCTGATTTATGTTCTCTTAATGAAAAACCAGAAATTTCAATTGATGCTTCAATTAAAGATGCCATACTAGAAATTACTAAAAAAAGATTAGGCGTTGTAGCTATAGTAGAAAATAATGAACTTAGAGGCGTAATAACAGATGGCGACTTAAGAAGAATGATGGAGAAATACGAGTCATTTGAAAAGCTTAAAGCTGTTGATATAATGAATCACAACCCTAAAACCATTGATTTTAATGAAATGGCAATTCATGCGCTAAATCAAATGAAGCAGTTTAATATCACAAGTTTAATAGTAACAAAACAAAACAATTACGAAGGAGTAGTACATTTACACGATTTACTTAAAGAAGGAATTATATAATTAACAACCTCATGAATAAAAACAATTATGCCTTAATAATGGCAGGTGGTATTGGAAGCAGATTTTGGCCTGTAAGCAGAACCACATATCCTAAACAGTTTTTAGACGTTTTAGGAACAGGAAAAAGTTTGATTCAAAACACTTTTGAACGTTTTAAAAAGATTTTACCAGTTGAAAACATATATATTTTAACAAACGAAAATTATTTTGACCTCGTAAAAGAACAATTACCAGAATTAACTGATAACCAAATTATTGGCGAACCTATTATGCGTAATACCGCACCTTGTATTGCTTATGGTTGCTATAAAATTAATCAGATTGATAAAGATGCTCAAATTGTGGTTGCCCCATCAGATCATTTAATTTTAGAAACAGAAAACTTTATAAATTCAATTAACCAAGCCTTACTTGCTAGTAAAGCTCATAATTGTTTAATTACTTTAGGAATAAAACCTTCTAGACCAGATACCGGCTATGGCTACATACAATATGCTAACGAAACCATTGAAGAAAATTTACACAAAGTAAAAACTTTTACAGAAAAACCAAATTTAGAAATTGCCGAAACATTTTTAGCGAGTGGTGATTTCTTATGGAACTCTGGAATTTTTATTTGGAGCGTTGGTGCTATTATTGAAGCATTAGACAATCATTTGCCTGATATGAGTGAAATATTTAGAGACGGTAAAAATCAATATAATAGCCCTGCTGAAAAAGATTTTATACAGTCTGCTTTTCAACGTTGCCCAAGTATTTCTATTGATTATGGTATAATGGAGAAAGCTGATAACGTTTTTGTAATGCCTTCTGAATTTGGGTGGTCAGATTTAGGTACTTGGACTTCTGTTTATGAATTAGCTGATAAAGATTATGTTGGCAATGCGGTCATCAATTCAGAAAAAGTGATGATGTATAATTCATCGAATTGCATGGTAAACGTACCTTCTGATAAATTGGTGATTTTGCAAGATTTACATGATTTTATAATTGTAGAATCTAATAATACTTTGATGATTTGCCCACGTGATAAAGAGCAACATGTTAAGCAGGTTGTTGCAGATGTTAAACAAAAATTTGGGAATAGGTATATTTAGATTATGCTTAAAGCTGAATGCTTAAAGCTGATATACAAAATATAATTTCCTGTTTGAAGATTAATTAAATGCTTTAGCTTTTTAAAAGCTAAGGCTTTTTTTATGATTTATTTGGTAAATGTTTTTCTCCCGCAGATTTCGCTGATTTACGCAGATATTTTTATATTTTTTATGTACACAGCTCAGTGTTCTTTGCGTCCTCTGTGATAAAATCATCATCAATGAAAATAAAAACACAATGAATTTACATTAGCTGTTTGTTTTTTTATAACCACAGAGAACACAGAGGTAACGGAGATAGATGGCTATCTAAAAATATAATTTATAAAATTTACAAAAGAAATCTCCTATCTCTAAACTAAACTTCTAAAAGAATTTTTGTAGTAAATTCCACATCTTTGCAAAACATGGCAAAAAATGGCAAAGCTTCTTTAGGTTTTATATTCATCACTTTATTAATTGATGTAACTGGTTTAGGAATCATCATTCCGGTTTTACCTACTTTAATTTCCGAATTAATTAACGGTAACTTAAGTGACGCTGCTAGTTACGGTGGCTGGCTTACTTTTGCTTATGCCTTTATGCAATTTATCTGTGCCCCTATTTTAGGTAATTTAAGTGATAAATTTGGAAGAAGACCAGTTTTACTTTTCTCTCTATTTGGATTTGGTATAGATTATCTTTTTTTGGCCTTTGCACCTACAATATGGTGGTTGTTTGTTGGGCGAATTATAGCAGGTGTTACAGGTGCGAGTTTCACCACTGCATCAGCCTATATTGCAGACATTAGCACTCCAGAAAAGAGAGCTCAAAACTTTGGTTTAATTGGTGCTGCCTTTGGTGTAGGTTTTATTTTAGGACCAGTAATGGGCGGCTTATTAGGCCAATTTGGTTCTCGAATTCCGTTTTTTGCAGCCGCAGGTTTAAGTCTTTTAAACACACTTTATGGTTATTTTGTATTGCCAGAATCTTTACCTTTAGAAAAAAGACGGCCTTTTGTTTTAAAAAGAGCCAATCCTTTTGGTTCTTTAATGCAATTAAAAAAGTACCCCGCTGTATCTGGTTTAATAATCACCTTAATATTAATGTATACAGCTAATAATGGCTTGCAAAGTACGTGGGCGTATTATGGGATGGAAAAATTTAGTTGGAATGAGGCTTGGGTAGGCTATTCGTTAGGATTTATAGGTTTAATGATTGGTGTTGTACAAGTTGTAATAATACGCTGGGCAATCCCTAAATTTGGACAAGAAAAGAGTTTATACATTGGTTTATCTTTTTATAGTTTAGGTTTATTGCTTTTTGCTTTTGCACCTAACGGTTTATTAATGTTTGTTTTTATAGTTCCTTATTCTTTAGGCGGTATTGCCGGTCCAGCTTTACAAAGTATCATAAGTGGTTATGCACCATCAAATGAGCAAGGAGAATTACAAGGAGCATTAACAAGTTTAATGAGCGCCACAACTATTTTTGCACCACCACTAATGACTATGTTATTTGCTTACTTTACCAGTCAAAATGCACCGTTTCAGTTTCCTGGAGCCCCGTTTTTATTAAGCTCAATATTGATTTTAATTAGTGTGTTTTTAGCACAAAGAAGTTTAAAAGCCCATTCGTCTGTTAATTAAATAGATTAATGTAAAATACTATCTTTGCAGCAATGAGCATGAGTACCCATCATCAGTTTCAGAAATTTTTATTAGGGTTAATAGATTCTTTTTATCCATTATTTAGAAAATTGATCCCTTTGCAGACCTATAGATATGCTGCTTGTGGTGGTGGAAATGCAGTTTTAAACTTTTTGATATTTGCAGTTACAGAGAACTTTGTTGTAAAAAAACAAGTGGTTCATATATTCCCAAATATTGCCATAAGCTCTCACATATTTTCTTTTTTATTAGCTTTTAGTATTACATTTCCTATTGGTTTTTATCTGAATACTTTTGTGGTTTTTGATGGTTCTTACTTACAAAAAAGAGTGCAATTATTCAGGTATTTTTTAATTGTAGGTGTTTGCATCTTTTTAAACTACATTTTTATGAAGTTATTTGTAGATGGTTTAGATTGGTATCCAACGCCATCTTACATTTTTACATTTGTGTTGGTTACTTTGTTTAGTTACTTTTCTCAAAGAAATTTCTCGTTTAAAAAGAAACTCTAACCTCTTCTAAAAGGTTTTAACAATTCTTCTAATCCATTAATTTTAATTTCGTAAATAGTTGCTAATTGCTGGCCTAATTTACCCGGAGGCCAACCTTTGGATGCAAACCATTCTAAGTAAGAAACTGGTAAATCGCACAATAGCCTATCCTTATATTTACCAAAAGGCATTCTAACCTTCACTAAATCCAATAATATTTGAGTATCCATTTATAATTTTATAATAAAAATTGCATAAAGCAAAATGCCGAAGGCTAATAGCTTTTAATCTTTTTTCAAGATGAAAAATTCACTAATTCAAATCTTCACCAAAAGTTAATAAATTACCATCGGGGTCTAAAAGTGAAAATTCTTTTTGTTTCCAAGGTTTATTTTGTAAAGCACCATTTGGATGAATTGGAATATCATTAGCTAACAAAAAATCATAAAAAACTTCAATATCCTTAACTCTAATATAAACTTGCCCATAATTTTCTAAAGGAATAAGGTCTTTAAATTCAAAGAAATGAATTTCAATCTCATCTTTAGTAATCATCAAATAACCTTCATAATCACCAATAACCACAAAACCTAGTTTTTTATAATAGGTAATTATGCTGTTTTTGTTACGCATTGGTAGTTTAGGGCAAACATATTTCAGCATATTTTTCTTTTTGATAAAATTAAGCTTTTGAAATATAGTATTTTACAAATCACTCCAAAAGCTTTCCACAATCTATCGTTCAAACATAATTTTCCCTATATTGAAACTTCAAAAAAATTAGAGCTTTCTAAGCCTGAAATACAGTAATAAAATCAATTTAGCTAATGCAAACTTATAATGATGTACACCAGCAATTTGCTTCTTTCTTTAAAAGCGAAAACTTAAAGCCATTTGCTTATTTAGTTTCAAAAAAATTAAGTGAAGGGCATATTTGTTTGATTTTAGATGCTATTGATTTTGAAAATGAAGAAATTCCGCCTTATTATAAACCTTTAAAGGTTGCTATCAAATATTTAGCAGATGATGGTTTTGTAAGCTCTTCGATAGAAATTAAGAAGCCATTTATTTTATATCAAAACAGGCTTTACTTACAACGCTACTTTCATTACGAAACTCAAATTTTGGAACGTATTAAAGCTTTCACTCATTCAGAAAAAACAGAAGAAGAACAGCGGATTTTATCACTAACAAAACAAAAAGAATTTATAAGTACACTATTTGAAAGTAGATCAGGAATTGTAAACTGGCAATTGGCAGCAGCAGTTAATAGTTATATTAATAATTTCAGCATTATTACTGGTGGCCCTGGCACAGGCAAAACAACTACCGTTGCTAAAATATTAGCTATACTTTTTACACAAAACCCTAACTTAAAGGTAGGTTTAGCAGCCCCAACAGGTAAAGCCGCAGCAAGAATGGCGGAGTCTTTAAAAAACATTTCGTTTGAACTTGATGAAAATATTAAATCTAAATTTCAAGAAATACAACCCAGTACTTTACATCGTTTATTAGGTTACATTCCCGATTCGCCATATTTCAAACACAATCAACAAAACCCATTATTGTTTGATATTTTAATTGTTGATGAATCATCAATGATTGATGTGGCGCTTTTTGCCAAACTTTTAAATGCTGTTGGACAAAACACTAAACTCATTTTATTGGGAGATAAAGACCAGTTGGCATCTGTTGAAGCAGGAAGTTTATTCGGAGATTTATGTATGGCTCAATCACAATTAAACGTTTTTAGCAGCAAACGTTTATCCTTAATTAATTCTTTCATTAATGAGGAAAGCTCCAAAATTCCATCTAATGAGTTAAAAGAAAGCGAACATCCGCTATTTCAACACATTGTAGAATTGCAACATAGCCATAGGTTTAATAGCGAAGAAGGTATTGGTAAATTTAGTACCGCAATTATCAATAATAACATTAATGAAATTCAACTATTTATTGACCAGCAAGTTGATCATAGAATTTTGATAGATACTGAATATAATGAGGTGATTTTTAAAAACTCGGTAAGTAATTACCAGCATTATATTTTAGAACCGGATGTTAAATTGGCCTTAAAAAAACTGAACCAAATTAGAGTTTTATGTGCCATTAGAGAAGGAGAACAAGGTTTATATAACAGTAACAGACGAGTTGAACAGTTTTTATCAGAAAAAGGTTTAATAAAATTAGATAAAGAGTTTTATGAAAATCGACCAATAATGATGACCAGCAACAATTACGATTTAGGTTTATTTAACGGTGATATTGGTTTAATTAGGTATGACGAAAACGGGGTACTGAAAGCTTATTTTGAAAATACAGAAGGAGAAATAAAGCCATTTTTGCCAGGATTATTATCAAAAGTTGAAACAGTTTTTGCAATGACTATTCATAAAAGTCAAGGTTCTGAATTTGACGAAGTACTTATTTTATTGCCCCAAACAGAAGGAATTAATATTTTAACCCGAGAGCTGTTATACACAGGAATTACCAGAGCAAAAAACAAAGTGATTTTGCAAGGTAGCAATGCTGCAATTTTAGAAGCTGCAAACGCACAAGTACAAAGAGCTTCGGGTATTAGTAACCGTTTTTTAAATTCAAATTTAGTTTAGAAATGGCTTTACAATTAAAGGTTTCAAATTCTTTAAATATTTTGGCAAAATATTTTTGCGAAGACTTAAAATCACAAAAAATATCGGTTTTTCAGCCTTATTATTTGGTGACCCAAACCGACGGGATGAATAATTGGCTAAAAATGCAACTGGCAGACAATTTAGGTATTGCCGCCAATTATCGCTTTTTAAAACCTAATGATTTAATTAACCAAATTTATGCGGTTTTAGGTGGAGATTTCATGCAGCCATTATCGGCAGAAAATCAAAGCTGGTTACTGTTTAAAATTTTGGCTGAAAAAGATTTTATAAAACGCTTTAAACATATTGCTGATTACTATACAGAAGATAATCCGGATAAGGATTTAAAAAGAATGGCACTGGCCGAAAAAATTGCCGATTTGTTTGATCAATACCAAATTTACCGACCAGAAATGATTAGGGATTGGAATACGTCAACGCTTCAGGATTTGCAAAAAGACGATTGGCAAATGTATTTATGGATAAAGGCAAAAGAAATATCGGGAGATAAAATGCCTGATAAAACTTTTGTAGGTAATTATATTATTGATGAATTAAAAAATCCAGTATCGCAAAAAAGACTACAAAACAATATGCCTGCTGTATTTTTGTTTGGCTTATCGGTGACTACCGATTTTCACATGCAAATTTTTCATGAAGTAGGTAAAGTAATAGACATTTCTTATTACTTATTAAACCCTGCTCCAGGTTTATATTGGTTTGAAGATTTAAGCGAAAAACAAGCTTTTAGGCTACAAAGAAAGGGATTGTTAGACCATAGCGACAGCAATTTAGGAAACAACTTATTAACCAGTTGGGGAAAAGTAATTCAGCATACTTTTGCCATGCTTTTTAAAAGCGATGAACTGATCAATAATTATGAAGAAGTTGCTATAAGAGAGCCCAAAACTGATACGCTTTTGCATCAAATTCAAAGTGATATTTTCTATAATTTAAGTGATGCCGAGCGAGAAAACATCAGTATTGAAAATATAAAAGATGGCTCGCTAAGCATCCATTCATCTTACACACCTGCCCGTGAGGTTGAGGCTTTGTATAATTTCTTAGTTGGGCTTGTTGATCAAAAAAAAGAAGCGCTTTCTCCCAGAGATATTGTGGTAATGGTGAGCGATATTGACAGTTATGCACCATACATTAAAGCCGTTTTCAGAAACGCACCTTACCAGTTTTATTTTAGCATTGCCGATGAAAGTTATAGCTCTAACGACACTATTGCGGCAGCTTTAATTGCTTTAATGGAAATGAATAGCCAAAACTTTAAAGCCGAAGATGTTTTACAGCTTTTAGATTTTGGTTACATCAGAAAAAGGTTTGGCATTACAGATATTGCTTTAATTAGAAAAGTAGTTGACACGGCAAATATTAGGTTTGGGATTGATGGCGAAATAGCAGACGACAGTGTTTATGTGAGCTGGAATTATGGCTTAGAGAAAATTATTTACGGCATTTGCATGAGTGGCGATGAAGAGTATTTTACAGATGAACATAGCCTTTATCCGGTTGATATGGTGGAAGGAACTGCTGCACAAGAGCTGATAAAATTTGCTCATTTTGTACAAGTTTTAATTGCTTCAATTACATATAGAGATAGAAACCGAAACATTAGCGATTGGGTTAAATACGTAGAAAAACTATTGATTGATTTGGTTTTTGATCCCGGAGAAAATGCCGATGAAGATTATGCGGTTTTATTAAAACAACTGGAGAAATACAACGCTATTAATGCCTTATTAACTGATGATTTAAGCTACCAATTGTTTAGCCATAGTTTCCTAAATTCGGTACAAAGTAGTGTACGCACAGGCTCTTTTGCTGGCGGCGGTATTACTTTTTGCTCATTAATTCCTATGCGAAGCATCCCTTTTAAAGTGGTGGCTTTGTTAGGTTTACATTTCGATAAATTTCCGAGGAAAGAAAATCAGGTTAATTTTAATTTGATGAATAAAAATCCCCGAAAGGGCGATAGAAATGTAAAAGAGAACGATAAACACTTGTTTTTAGAAACACTTTTATCTGCTCAGGATTATTTATACATCAGTTATATTGGGCAAAGTGCAAAAGACAATAGCAGCATCCCTCCTTCTGCCTTGGTTGATGAATTGATTGATTACCTGCAAACAAAATATACAGTTAATGATGAGCTTGCTAAAGAAATTATTGTTAAACATGCTTTACATAGTTTTAGTTTAAAAAACCAGCAAAGTGGCAAAATCAATTATTTAGCTGTTAAGGATAGTGCAAAGCACCGTTTTTTCTTAACCCAACAAAAAGAAGTATTAACTTTTAACCAAATAGCTGTTAAAGATTTTATCAACTTTTTCAAAAACCCTTTTAAAGCTTATTTTAATAAAGTACTCCGCATTTATTACAATAACGACGATACTTTGTTAACCGATACCGAACTTTTTGACATTAACCATTTACAAAGTTGGAGATTAAAGCAAAATTTACTGCATTTAAAACCAACAAAACAAGTTTTATTGAAAGATAGATTGCTAAAAACTGGCGGTTTACCTTTAAAAAATATGGCTAACGTAGTTTTTGAGCAAACCGAAGAAGTAGTAGCCAATATTAGATATTTGTATGATGGCTGTATTGAAAATGAAGAAGAAAAAACGTTAGCTATTGATTTAGATATTGACGAATCGAGAGTAAAGTTTAGCGGTAAAATTGATGGCATTTATGGAAACAAAATGGTAGCCATCGCTTGGTCAAAATCTGAAACTAAATATTTATTAGAGGCCTATTTAAAATATCTTTTGTTGCAAGCAAACGGCTATACTTTAGAGCTACATTACATTAGCGCACACAAAGAATTAATTTACAAAGCTGTCAACATCAATCAGGCGGAAGCCAAAACCAAATTAGTAGAACTGATAGAATTGTATATTAAAGGGCATGAAGAAATTATGGTTTTTTATCCAGATTTAAAGATTAATCCTGCCGATATTGAAAAGTTAAACTACTATAAATTTAAAAAAGCAGTTGATGATAAGCTAAACAATTACAACTTCCCCACTAACGATTTTTATGCTTTAAGTAAATACAAAGACGGTTTTTTTGATGAGGAATATATCAAAGACGATCCTGAGCCTATTGTTTTAAAAAAATACAAAGAAAATTTCGACAAATTAATTAGTCCATTAGCACAAATTTTTCCTAATTATTTTCAATAAAATGGCTAAAAAAATACCACAACCTTTTGTAGCTACCACAGTTAATTTAAGCGGTAGTAACTTAATTGAAGCCAGTGCCGGCACCGGAAAAACCTACTCTATTGCAATTTTGGTTTTGCGTTTATTGTTAGAACAAGGTTTGCACATTAAAGAAATTTTAATGGTTACGTTTACCAAAGCCGCTGTTGCCGAGCTGGAAGAACGTATCCGCTTATTTGTGCGATTAGCTTATAAAGTTGCTCAAGGCGAAGAAATTAAAGACGCCACAATTACCAATTTAGTAAATAAAGAAATTATTAAAAATCCTGAAGAAGTAAAAAGACTTTTAAAAGAGGCAGTTTTATTTTTAGATGAAACATCGGTTTTAACCATACATAGTTTTTGCCAACAAACTTTAAACGAATTTGCTTTTGAAACTCAGCAACTTTTTGGGGTAGATTTAATGCAAGACAGTGCTACTATTTTAGAAGATGAAACCAATAAATTTTGGCGAAAATACATCACAGGTATTCCTACCGATTTTTTAAGTTTACTTATTGATTTTGGTTTTAGAAAAGAAGGCGTAAAAAAAACGGTAAATAACCATTTAGCTGGCAAAAGGTATTTTGCTTACCAAACAGGCAAAAACTACAATTTAAGTTTATCAGATTTTGACTTAGCTAAAGCTGAAATAACACTTTGTCAAGAAAAACTAACAACAGAAACTACTGCTTTAAAGCAATATATAATAGCAAATAATGTAAATATTACAGCTGCTTGCGAAGGCAATACAACCGCCCGTAAAAACATTTTACCTATTGTAAATGACGTTGATTTATTTTTAGAAACTATTATTGATAAAAGAAAAAGTGCTTACATCAATAATTTATTTGATGATATTTTAACCAGGTACGATGCACTTGAAGAAATCAAAAATGAACTGGCAGAAATTATAGCTGTTATTGTGCGCAAACTAAATTGCCACGCTATACAAGAAATTAGCGAAGGTGTTAATTACTACAAAAATCGCTACAATCAAATTACTTATGATGATTTGATTAGCAACTTGCACCATGCTTTGGTAAACAGAAATAGTGCTGTTTTAAAGACCTGCTTGCAGCAAAAATATAAAGCTGTATTTGTTGATGAGTTTCAGGATACGGACCGTTTACAATACGAAATTTTTGAAGCTGCATTTTCAGAAAACACCACTCTGTTTTACATTGGCGACCCTAAACAATCTATTTATGCTTGGCGTAAGGCCGATATTTTCACTTATTTTAAGGCAAAAGAAGCGGTAAATAATCTTTACGGAATGAATCAGAATTTCAGATCTTCCGAAAGGTTAATTGAAGCTATGAATGTGTTTTTTAAACCTAAAGAGGACTTTGAAACTTTCCATTTTGCACAAGCTGAAAATAGTATTGATTATATCTCGGTAGAATCGCCAACAAGCAACAATAAAGGAAATATAATTTATAAGCAAAACCTAATACCACCAATTCAAATTATAGAATGCACTAAAAAAGATTTTATTCAGGATAGTTTAAGTGCACAAATTATAGAATTACTAAACAATAAAGACTACCAAATATACGCTGATGGTGCTTACAGAAATATACTACCTAAAGACATAGGCATACTTATTAGAACAAAAAAGCAAGGTGTTGAAATTAAAAACAGCTTAACAAAATACGGTATTCCTGCTATTACTATTGATGATGGAAAGGTTTTACAAAGCGAAGAAGCGGCTTACGTTTTATATATTCTAGAAGCCATTAATGAGATTAGCACAGCTAACATCAATAAAGCTTTATTATCCCCTTTTACAGGTTTTCAGGAAGAAAATATTTTAGCTTTAGATAGCGAATTAACCGTTGAACTTTTTAGAAAATATAAGGCCACTTGGGAGAAAGATGGTGTTTATGCTGCTTTAAAAGAATGGATTAAGGATTTTTCTGTAGAAAATCATCTTTTAAAAAACAGCTTAAGAGACGGAGAAAGACTCATCACTAATTTGTATCAGTTAATTGAGCTTTTACATAAAACTCAAAGCCGCAAAAGTTTAAACGCCTTAGAATTAATAAGCTGGTTAAAACGTGGTTTGGAAGGCATGGCTACCGAAGGCGACGAATTTGAACAACGAATTGAAAATGATGAAGAAGCTATAAAAATTGTAACCATACACAAAAGTAAAGGCTTAGAATATAAAATTGTTTTTGCGCCAAATTTAGATTTATTGGCAGAAAGCAAACATTTAGATTGTAGTTTTAGAGACCCAGAAACCGGAGATTATATCTCGGCAGAAAAGCCTGAACTTACTGCAGAGCAAAACTTAGAAGTTACCAAACAAGCTGAACAAGAAAACCGCAGATTAATTTATGTAGCTATTACCAGAGCTGTTTCGCAATGTTTTGTATATAGAAATACGTTTTATAAAAACTCATCTTTAACTTATTTTACTGATGTTTTAAAAGAGTTAAAATCGCCTTTAATCAATTTCAATAATCAAATAGAGGCTTTAAATCCAGCTGAAAACTATTATAAAACTAATGGTATAAAAGAAGTTTTAACAGATTTAAAAGCAGTAGATTTTAAATTATCTGAAGAGAACTGGCGCAGAATGAGTTATTCTATGTTGCGGGCAGAGCATCCAATTAGCATAAAACCTAAAAGCAAAGAACAACTTAACGATTATGATAATTTCATTTTTAACCAGTTAAAAAAAGGAGCCAAAACTGGAAATATGCTCCACTTTATATTGGAGAATATCCATTTCCACGATAAAAGTAAATGGTTTGATGTTGTAAATAAAGCAATTGATCTTTTTGTGCCACAGCAACAAGATGTTTATGCGCCAATGCTAATGGAGTTATTACACCACGTTTTAAATACAACCATCAAAATTGATGAAGATGAATTTAAACTTTCGGAAGTAAATTCTTTTAAATGTATTCATGAGTTTGAGTTTGATTTTACAGTAAATAATTTTATCCCTGGCGATTTAAATAAACTGAGCAACGAGGAACTGCATATTGACGTTAAAGCCTTCCCCATTTTAGAAGGTATTATGAATGGTAAAATTGATTTATTTTTTGAGCATAAGGGCAAATTTTATGTTTTAGATTGGAAATCGAACTATTTGGGAGATGCCGTTGTAAACTACGAAAAGCCAGAATTACAAAAAGCAATGAGCGAAAATAATTACCATTTGCAATATTTAATTTATTCTTTAGCTGTTAAAAAATATTTAGAAAGTAGGTTGACAAACTTCAATTATAAATACCAATTTGGAGGAGTAATTTATTTGTTTCTACGTGGAATGAGAACCAATTCGGATACAGGCATATTTACTTATAAACCGCAAATAAGTACCATTGCAAATTTGGATGTGAGGTTAACAGCTGTTTAGGATCCATATTTTAGAAAACAAAAACGCCAAGTTAAATAGCGCTTATTTTTGGCCACAAAACAAATATGAAAAACAATATGGCAAACCTATAAACTTTCATTTATTAAAATCTTCAGCTAATTTTATGAATATAATTTTCAGATTAAAATAGCTGAAATCTTGATAAATGTAAAACCATCATCATAAAGCTAAATTATGCTAAAAAACAAAAGCATCGGCAAACAAAATTGAAAATTAGCTGTACTTTTGAATATGAATATACCTGAGATTTTAAACAGGGCTCAAAATTTCGAGTTTTTAACTTTAGAAGAAGGTTTACACCTTTACCGTTATGCAACAACTCCAGAGTTAATGTATGTTGCTAACGAATTAAGAAAAATACAAGTGCCACATGGTAAAGTAACTTGGCAGATAGACAGAAATGTAAATACTACCAATGTTTGTATTGCTAACTGTAAATTCTGTAATTTTTTTAGAAGGCCAGGACACGAAGAAAGTTACATTACAGATATTGAAACTTACAAGCAAAAAATTGAAGAAACCGTACAACTAGGTGGCGATCAGCTATTGTTGCAAGGCGGGCATCATCCAGATTTAGGTCTAAAATTTTATTCCGATTTATTTAAGCAATTAAAAGAACTATATCCAGAAGTAAGGCTTCATGCTTTAGGTCCGCCAGAAATTGCCCATGTTGCCAAATTAGAGGGAATTAGCCATTACGAGGTTTTAAAAGAATTGCAACAAGCAGGTTTAGATTCTTTACCTGGAGCTGGTGCCGAGATTTTGAACGACAGAGTACGTAGGTTAATTTCTAAAGGAAAATGCGGCGGACAAGAGTGGCTTGATGTAATGAGAGCTGCACATCAACTAAATATTGCAACATCTGCAACCATGATGTTTGGGCATATTGAAACCATTGAAGAACGTTTTGAACATCTAATTTGGTTACGTGAAGTGCAAAGCGAAAAACCAGAAGGTAATTATGGCTTTTTGGCATTTATTCCTTGGCCTTTTCAGGATGATGGCACTTTATTGAAAAAAATAAGAGGCATCACAAATAATGTAACTGGCGATGAATATATAAGAATGATTGCACTAAGTCGTATCATGTTGCCAAACATCAAAAACATACAAGCATCTTGGTTAACCGTTGGTAAACCCGTTGCTCAAATTTGCTTGCAAGCTGGCGCAAA
This sequence comes from Pedobacter alpinus, assembly GCF_042684645.1. Classification (NCBI taxonomy): domain Bacteria; kingdom Pseudomonadati; phylum Bacteroidota; class Sphingobacteriia; order Sphingobacteriales; family Sphingobacteriaceae; genus Pedobacter; species Pedobacter alpinus. Next base: position 140,018 of record NZ_JBHULV010000046.1, on the reverse strand, counting down.
TGATTTTGGTTCTATTATGATTGAAGAAAATGTGGTGAGTGCTGCCGGTGCTCCTCATAGGTTTACTTCAAACGGAATTCAAGAATCTATAAAAGCAGCAGGCTTTGAACCCCAATTACGTAATCAGCTTTATCAGTGGAGAAACGATGTTAAAGAGTTAAAGCAACAGGTTATTGATTATTAAGATTAAAAAACAATGCTCACTCAATACATTGAAGCTCTAATTTTCGCATCTGATACCAGCTTAAGATTGGAGGAAATAAATATTTGCTTACAAACTGCTTTGGAAAAAGATTTTGAAGATGCGGAATTATTACAGCACATTGAACAAATCAAAGAAAAATACATTCAGCAACAATCTGCTTTAGAGTTGGTAGAAATTTCTGGAGGTTACCAATTCTTAACTCGTAAAGAAATGCAACCTATAATTACACAGCTTCACCTCCAAAAATCTAAGAAGAAGTTGAGCCAGTCTGCATTAGAAACATTATCAATAATAGCTTACAGACAACCCATAACAAAGTTAGAAATTGAACAAATACGCGGCGTAAACTGTGATTATACGATTCAAAAACTGTTGGATAAAGATTTAATTAGTATTTCTGGCAAGGCAGATGGCCCCGGAAGACCTCTTTTATACAACCTAAGTCAGTATTTTTTAGATTATTTTGGAATTAATTCTATTACGGATTTACCTCAATTAAAGGACATTGAGGAACAAAATCAATCGGAGATTGGAGAAAAAGCAGAATAATTTGAAATCAATTTTTTGAATCTAAAATTTCCTTATATTTTTGCCTTAGAAACACACCAAAAAAAAATTATTTTTTTTATAACAATTTTAAAATTTAGTACCTTTAAAAGAGTAAATTAAAATCACACACAATGGGAAAGCTAAACAAACCGACAAAAAAGCCAGTTGACAAACAAGCTGAAGATGAAGACGAAGATGACATTGTTGCGCCTAAGTCTAAAAAGTACGAAGATGATGATGACACCTTCGATGGCCCCTTAGATGATATTGCCGGGTTTGATGATTTAGGATTTGATGACGACGATGATTTTTAAATCATCTTAAATATATTTATTTTAGAAGCATCCGCCAAATGGGCGGATGCTTTTTTTTTACTGTAGCAATTATAAGTTTTATGAATATTACTGAGGTAAATAACCCCAAAACACAAAAAGATTTTTTAGATGTTGCCAGAATTATCTATGCAAACGATCAAAATTGGGTTTGCCCTTTAGATAAAGACATTAACGCTATTTTTGACCCAACTAAAAACAGTTTACATAAACAAGGGAAAGCTAAAAGATGGATTTTAAGAGACCGCAACAATAAACTAATTGGCCGAATTGCAGCTTTTGTAAACGGAAAAAAAGCCCACACTTTTGAACAACCTACTGGCGGAATTGGGTTTGTAGAATGTATTGATGATAAAGCTGCATTTATTTTGCTATTTGATACCGCAAAAGAATGGTTAAAAGAACAAGGTATGGATGCCATGGAGGGCCCAATAAACTTTGGAGAAAATGATATTTTTTGGGGATTACTAATTGAAGGTTACACACAGCCTTCTTATGGTATGAATTATAATTTCCCGTATTACCACCAACACTTTATAGATTATGGTTTTGTAACAGAGTATGAACAAATGACCAATCATTTAGATTTATATAAACCATTTCCAGAACGTTTTACTAAAATTGCAAACTGGGTTAGTAATAAAGAAGGTTATACTTTTGAGTATTTAAATCCTAAAAATTTTGATAAATATGCTGCTGATTTTTTAGAAATTTATAATGATGGATGGCAAAACTTCGATAATTTTGCTCCTATAAAACTTGAAACAGTTAAAGAAAGCTTTGAGCAGATGAAGCAAATTATGGACCCTAAACTAATATGGTTTGCCTATATTAATGGCGAACCTGCTTCTTTTGTGGTTATTTTACCCGATGCTAACATTATGATAAAACCTTTAAATGGTAAGTTAGATTTAATAGGCAAGCTGAAATTTTTGTACAAAAAACTAAGAGGCGTAAACAGAATGAGAGCGGTAGTAATGGGAACTAAACAAAAATTCCAAAAACATGGGTTAGAGTCTGCTATTTTTATAAAGTTAAAAAACTACGTAATCCCCAAAAACCAATACGATGAATTAGAACTGTCTTGGGTAGGTAGTTTTAACGATAAAATGTTAGCAATACATACTGCAACCGGTTCTGTTTTTGGTAAAAGACATGCAACAATGCTCTGCAAATTTTAAAAATTATTAATCTTATCTAAAACGAAAAGTTAAGGCTTTCTCAAAAATAAAATGTACGGTCTGATAATCGCTTAAACAAAAAGGTTCTCCAGCACTTGTCCAAATAAATAGATAAAAAAAGAGGCTGTTCTCGCTTTTTGAGACAGCCTCTTTCATATATTCAACTGTTACTGTAAGCTTATTTTAGGACAAGACAATATTATATTAAATATGCTTTTTATAGCTCTACGTTAAAATCGTTTATTTATCAGTTGTAGTATCTACTTTTTTGCCGTTAATTAAAACATTCTTAAATACCATATTTTTTGTGTGGTTTGCTTTTACCGGAACTTCAACCCCTTCAATAGTGCAGTTAATTAACATTAAATTTTCTACCGGAGACTCTTCATAAGCATCAACTAAAACACCATATTTCCCTCCCTTTTTAACGTTCATGTTTTCAACTACTACATTTCTTATTGTAGGCATAAAGTCTCCAGGGGCTTCATAAAACATATTGCACCTAACAGCGGCTTCTTTATAAGTACCTACTTCTATATTTCTTAAGTAAACATTTTCAATGATTCCACCTCTTAAAGAACTGGTTTTAATTCTTAATACCCTGTCTAGCTCTGGACTATCCATTTTTAAATTTTGGGCAAAAATATTTTTAGCACCTCCAGAGATCTCGCTACCAATAACAACACCACCATGCCCATCTTTCATTTCGCAGTTCTCAATAATGTGGTTCTCTGCTGGTTTAGCAATTCTTCTACCGTCTTCGTTTCTTCCAGATTTAATAGCAATGCAGTCATCTCCAGTGTCAAAGTAGCAATCTTTAATCAATACATTTTTGCAAGATTCAGGATCGCAACCGTCATTATTTGGACCATGAGTGATGATTTTAACATTTGCTATTGTTACATTTTCGCAAAGCACTGGATTTAAATTCCACATTGGTGCATTAATAATTTTAACATCAGAAATTAAAACATTGTTGCAAAGATAAGGCTGAATAAATGCCGGACGTAAATAATGTCCTTCGCCATAAATTCTTTTACGAGGATCAATCTGTTGTTTATTTTGTTCAAACAACAACTTATTATCTGCTCTCTGGTCATTCATTCCTTCTTTCCAGCCGTACTCTTCTTTTGCTTTCCAAGGCCACCAATATTCATTGTTTGCATTTCCGTCTAAAATACCGTTTCCGGTTATGGCTATATTTTCTTGCTCATAAGCGTAAATAAGCGGCGAGTAATTCATCAATTCCATCCCCTCCCACCTCGTAAAAACTAAAGGTAAAAAGTCTTTGGTATCGCGGCTAAATTTGATTTTCGCATCATCTTCTAAATGTAAATTAACATTGCTTTTTAAATGGATTGCACCAGTTAAAAAAGTTCCCTTTGGCACAATTACTCTACCACCACCATTTTCATGGCAAGCTTTTATTGCTTTTGCAAAGGCTTCGGTAACTAATACAGTGCTATCAGTTCCGGCACCGTAATCAGTAATTTTAAAATCTTTCTTCTTAAACTCTGGTGCTTTAATTAATTTACGTATAGAGTCTGCTGTTACCCATGCCCTTTCGGTATAGCTAATTTGCTTTTTTTGGGCACAGGAGTAAAACCCTAATATGGCAAATATGCCAAAGCTTGCAAGTAATTTGTTCATATTAAAACTTTATTAAACTTTCGTTTGGTTAAAATTGAAATCTTTGTATTTAATCAAAAACCTTTTTTTTAATATATAAAATATGGTTTTAGCTAATGGGAATATATTAATCTACAATGATACCCCACGTTTCCAAGGAATAAAATCGTCTTGACCATTACGCATTGCACTCACTTCAATTTCGCCACTTGCAACCTTAATTACGTAATCTAAAATACGTTCGCCTGCTTGGTAAATGGTTTCTTCGCCGTCAATAATTGTTCCCGTGTTTACATCCATAATATCGCTCATTCGGTTAAATAAAATGGTATTGCTAGCAATTTTCACCACCGGAACTATTGGATTACCTGTTGGTGTACCTAAACCTGTAGTAAATAAAACTACGTTTGCACCAGATCCAACTTCGGCTGTGGTTGATTCTACATCGTTACCCGGAGTACACAATAAATTTAAACCCGGTTTGGTTACTTTTTCAGGATAATCTAAAATTGCTTGAACAGGAGAAGTACCTCCTTTTTTTGCCGCTCCTGCAGATTTTATCGCATCGGTAATTAAACCATCTTTAATGTTTCCTGGAGATGGATTCATATCAAACCCAGAACCTGCTGCTTCGGCCCTTGCTGCATAAGTTTTCATTAGTGATGAAAAACGCTTTGCTTCGTCAACCGTAACGCACCTATCACTAATATTTTGTTCTACTCCGCATAATTCTGGAAACTCGGCTAAAATAACTTTTCCGCCTAAAGCAACCAATAAATCTGAAGTGTAGCCAATTGCTGGGTTAGCAGAAATTCCAGAAAAACCATCAGAACCACCACACTCTAATCCGATAGTAATATGGCTAAGCGGTGCAGGTTTTCTTGTATGCTTATTCGCTTCTACCAAACCTGCAAAAGTTTGCTTTATAGCCAATGGCAACAAGTCTGATTCTTTACCAACTTGTTGTTGATCTAAAACATATAAAGGTTTAGAAAAATTTGGATCTCTTTTAGCAATTTCTGTTTGCAAAGTGTTTACCTCTGCATTTTGACAGCCCAAACTTAATACCGTTGCACCAGCAACATTTGGATGAGTGATGTAACCTGCCAACAATGCACAAAGTGTTTCAGAATCTTGTCTGATACCGCCACAACCGCCCTGATGAGTTAAAAACTTAATGCCATCAACATTTGGGAAAAGCTTTTTCGATTTTTCTCCATCGCTTTCCGTAAATAAATCAACTTTTAAAATATCTTCAGCATCAGCACCAGTTTTATATAAATCAATAAGCTTTAAAGCCTGATTTTGGTATGCTTTTTTTCTGCCATAACCTAATGGGCTAACTAATGCGTCTTGTAATACTTCTAAATTTCTATTCTCGCAAAAAACCATCGGAATAACTAACCAATAATTTCCAGTTCCTACACTCCCATCTGGGCGATAATAACCGTTGAAAGTAACATTCTCCCATTTGCTAACATCTGGTTTATCCCAAGAGGTTTTACGCTCGTCTCCAATTTCAAAACTATTGGCAGCATGTTTTACATTTTCTGTTGTGATACGATTACCGGCTTTTAAAGCTGTTTGCGCCTTGCCTACTAAAACGCCATACATAAAAATTTCTTCACTTAGATTTAAGTCAGTTGTCAAAAATTTATGTTTTGCTTTAACGTCATCTAAAAGCGTTACTTTCTCCTCATTGTAAATGATGATTTCACCTTTAAAAAGGTCTGTTAAAGCAACTAATAAATTGTCATTTGGATGAACTTTTAATACTCTTTGCATAATTTTAAGATACTAACGAACTTTTGTTTTTTGTAATAATTTCTTTTATAACTTGAGGGCTATCCATAGATTTTAGATGCTTCTCCACACATTGGCTAAATTCAGGAATTTCTGTAAGTGATTTCCCCCAAAGAGAAACATCGCCTAAAACGGCAACCACAATATTGTCAGCATTGTTTTTCCAAAGTTGAGCTAAATGGCTTGCTTTGGTATCGTTAATATGATATTGTTGGCCATTAGCTTCGCCAAAAAATTTATTATCTGTATCTGATACGGGCTTCATAAACCTAATGTAAGCTGCAAAGCCCATAGCAATAAGTTCTGGCACTTTGTTAAATTGTTGGACGTAATTTAACAACACAGGTAGCACCCTCATTTTAAGCTTTGAACTGTAATTTGCAGTAATACTTAACCATTGGTGGTTGATGTAAGGATTTTTAAAACGATCTAACACGTTTGTTGCAAATTCTGTAGTTTGTTCTTCCGTAACTTGGTACGGAATGGCCGGAGCAATTTCATTACGCATTAAATTTGCAACATAAGCTTCAATAGCTTCATCATCCATTGCAGATTTAACCGTATCGCAACCTGCTAAAAATGCTAAACCGCAACTTAAAGTATGCGTACCGTTTAGTAAACGTAATTTTAACTCGCGGTGAAGGTCAATATCAGGAGTAATTACAACTCCTTTATCTGCCTTTGCAAAAGAAAGTTTTTCTTTAGTTTTTTCGTTTCCTTGAATTGCCCATAAGCGGTAAACTTCAGACATTACTAACAGGTCGTCTTTATAACCTAATTCGCTTTCAATATCCTCAAGTTCTTCTTTTGCAGGTTTACCGGGCACAATACAATCTACTAATGAATTACAAATTTCGTTATGATTTTTAAGCCAATTGATAAAATCGTCTGATAAATTATTTTGTTTTGCTAACTCAAAAAGCACTTCGGTTAATTTGGTTCCATTATCTACAATTAGCTCTGTAGGTACAATTACCAAACCTTTATCTGCAGCGCCATTAAAAGCTAAAAATCTATGATGAAGAACAGCCAAAAGCTTGCCTGGAAAAGAAAGTGGTGGTGTTGAAGTAATATTGTCTTCTGTTAAAACAATACCAACTTCTGTTGTATTGCTAATTACAATTTCTAAATCTTTATTTACAGCTAAATCTAAAATTTGTTGCCATTGTGTACTTGCAGTTAGTACTCTGCTTATAGCAGATGATATAATGTTTTTAGCAACTGCATTTCCGTTTTCTATCCCGTTTATACTTAATGTGTATAAACCATCTTGGTCGTCAAAATCTTTAGTTGTGCCATAATCTGTTGATTTTACTACCACAACTCTACCATTAAAAACACCTTGGCGGTTGGCTTTATCTATAAAAAAATCGGGTAAACCCCTCAACAAAACTCCAGTACCAAACTGTAATACTTTTTCTGGTAGGTTAAATAATGAAGATTGCGGAATTTCTACATTGTCCGCATTAATACTACTAAGGTTTTTTATGTTTAAAATCATTGTCTTATTATTTAGCTTGTTTTAAAAGCCAAGCAACCAACTGTTGGGCCGCTTGTAAATTTTCAAATTTGTTAGGCAGTTTTCTTCCGTCCGTATATTCGTTGTATAACCAAGGGTCGCCAACGGCAAACACAGTACCTTTTCCCAATTTTGATGTAGCCATTACAACATCTCCATTATGGTTAACTACTGCTTTTGCTGGTTCTTTTAAACCTAAAGTGCTAATCTCTTTTAAGTAGGTAGTTGCACCTAATGGAAAAACTTGGTTACCTGCATCAATTTTAATTAAGCCCATATCAAACTGGCTTCCTGTGACTGGGTTTTTCAATTCGTTCTTAAACTCGATGCCAAATTGGCGAGCAAGATCATTGAAATGAGGAAGTTCTGCATTGCTTGAATCGTTTGCCATCAGCAATAAAACCCCTCCTTTTTTTACCCATTCCACAATATTTTGAATTGCTGGAGCTTGCATATAATGCGGAAATTCTGTTTCCTTTTTAGTATCAGGATCAACAATGATATAAACACTTGCATTAGCTAAATTGGTTTCAGTTGGAGACTCTTTTATAGTCTCCGTTTTTGCTCCTGTATAACGAAAGTGTTCTCCTAACAATCCGAAACCATTATTATCCCACTCGTTCCATACGTAATGAAAACTTTGGTTGTTCCCGTTAATATCTTTCCTAAATTCGTTGTTGAAAAAGTTGTCTAACATTACAGTTTTGCCAGCGCCAACCTGTGATATATTTCTTAGCTCCATTTCATTGGCCGCCATTATAAATGCACCAGCACCTTTTGGGTCGTCTTGTACAACTTTTTCACTTAAATAATATTCATAACTACCGTCTCGGTAAGGTTTTCCGCCCAAACCCGCAACGCTAACCGTTCCGTTTAAGTGTAAAAAGCCTTTATCATCAGTTTCTAAAAATTGATTTTTAATACCTGCATAACCTTTTTCTGCAACTTTTTCAAATGAGGCATCTACATAGCCCATTCTAACTGCTTTCGCGAGGGTATAAACAAACATACTTGACGCTGAAGCTTCCAAATAATTTCCTTTGCCATCCGGCTTATCCAAAATTTGATACCATAATCCGTTTTTTTTGTCCTGAGACATTTGTATTGAAATAGCTAAGCGATTTAAAACAGCTAAAAGTTCTGTTCTTTTAGGATGATCTTTTGGAAAGTTATCTAAAACATCAACTAATGCCATCCCATACCAACCCATAGCTCTTCCCCAAAAATTTGGAGAATTGCCTGTAGTTTTGTTAGCCCAGGCTTGTTCTTTAGATTCATCCCAACCATGGTAAATTAAACCTGTATTGGTATCTCTTGCTTGTTTTTCAATATCTACGAATTGATTTACAACGTCATCAAAAACCTCCGGTTCGTTAAATTCTACAGCCCATTCTGTATAAAAAGGCATGCCCATATAAAGTCCATCTAACCAAACTTGCCAAGGATAAATCTTTTTATGCCAAAAACTTCCGCCATTGGTACGTGGTTGTTCTTGCAGTTGCTTTCTTAATTGCGCCGCCGCAGTATAATATTTCTTCTTACCTGTTACTTTATATAAGAGCATCAAATTAACCCCATTTCGTACATTGTCTATATTATAATCTGCAAACTTGTAAGTTTTAATATTGCCTTGTTCATCAATAAAACTGTCCATGCAGTCTTGTATATATTTAAAATATTCGCCTTTCCCTGTACGTTTCCAAACTTGACTAATTCCTGTTAAATAAACCCCAGTTTCGTAAGTCCATTTTAACGGACGACTTTCATTTAATACTGGATAGGCATATTTATCTATAATAGTCTTTGAAAGCTCCTCTGATAGACTTTTTTTATCATCTACTTTCTTATTTTTAATTGATGCACAAGAGCCCATCATTATTAAAACAGGAACTATTAAAAAACAGATTTTTTTAAATTTTGTCATTTTTTTATTTGATGTTTGAGTACAATTCCGACTGCTACAGCACCGAATCTGCTTTGTTAAATTTTCTTTTTAATAATTTGACTGCGGTAATTTTAGGTTTACAAACAGGTTTTGGATTAATGTTCAATACCGTGTTTAAAGCAATTTTAACGATTATTGTTATCAAATAAAACGGAATAGAGGTATTTATTTATGCAACCGTTACCGGCAACGATTGCATAGTTTTGTTTTATTGTTTTTAAAAAATATTAGTGAGCAATAGTAAAATAATACTAGACTGTAAATTGAGCGTCTATTAGCTTTATTAAAAAAATGACAACTGATTATTAAGGTTGCCAATCGGAAAAAATATTTTTTAATGTATATTTTTTTGCTTCCTTTTTTGAAAGTTGATGTGTCCATTTTACACGATTTGAAGGATTTGCACCAATACCTTTGCTATTGTATTCTGCATAAAAAGCGGTTTTTTCTTTATCAGAAAACATGGAATCTCCTTTCCAAGGATCCCAACCTTGTGCAACAATGTGTTTTCCTAAATCACAATTTATAAAAACTGTTTTGGCATAAGGACGCCAAGGCCGTCCTAAGTAAACTTTATCAACGCCATCGGCAGTTATTAAACTACAATTAAAAAACACATAACCATATTTTTGATTTGCAGAAGTTGAAGCAGCTGTTACATAAGAGTTGGATAAACTTTTTATGGTGCAATTTTGAAAAACGGCTGTAGCTTCTCCAAAAATAAAATCTGTAGTACCTGTTATATAGCAGTTTTCAAAATAATTTTTCCCATCTTTTGCAGTGTAAAGTGTGTCTTGGTTTCCCAAAATATTGCAGTTTTTGATGCTTACTTTATCGCCTTCAACCATTAAAGCTACCGCCTGCCCCACTTTGCCAGCCGTATTTTGAATAGTTAAGTTTGCCACACTACAATTATTAGCTTGTATTAAAACTGTATAAGAAGTATAGGTGCTGTATTTTGTGTTGCCAGTAAAATCTTTTGTTGGGAAATCTTTGCCAGAAAAGTCATCATTAGTAATGATTGTTTTCTCTTTACTTTCTCCAACTAAAGCAATGTTTTTTTTCCACGAAGGAATTACCAGTTTTTCATTATAAACACCGTTTTTAATATTTATCGTAACTGTTTTTTGCGAATGATCTCTTACTTTATTAACTGCTTCTTGTATAGTTTTAAAATCGCCACTTCCATCTTTAGCCACTGTATAACTAAAAATTTGTGCCTGTGCTTTACTTATTGATGGCAGCAAAACCAACCATATATAAAATATTGCATGTTTGATCATCGCTTTTTTCATTGATGTTTAGTTAGTTTTTAGGTATCTTAATATTTGGCAAACTACCATCTGCTTTACGTGGTTTTGAAAGTTCTTTCAAATCTAAACTTACAAAATCTCCCATTTTAAATTCTTTAGCCAATTGCCAGCTATTGTTTTCTATAACTTTCTCATCAGCTTCTAAAGACCCAACTTTCCCAAATACCACCGTATTTTTAATTGTCAATTTTGAAACCTGATTTTTGCTGCCAAAATTTAAATTCTTTTCTGCGTTTAGAAAGGAAGTACAGTTTAATAACTCAACTGAACCTCTATTACTATTATGGGCAAAACCATTTTTTGTGTTTAGGGTTGAAAGACAGTTAATATATGTAGCATTATGCTTTAAAAGCTTATCATCACTGCCTCCAGTTTTAAATCCGTTTCCGTCTCCTTGGCCCTTTGTACCATCTTTTAGTAAACCATTACCAAAAGCCCAACAATCTTCATAGGTGGTGTTCACATTATCTGTTCTTTTCAAATAACCATCCCACCCGTCATCAAGGTTTTGCCAAGCTCTGCATCCTTTAAACTTGTTGCCAGAACCTGCGTCAATTTTACAAGCAAAGCCATCAGCATCTTCTATTTTAGAATCAGCATTAAAATAAGAATCACAGTTTAATATGAGGTTATTTGCTGCTCCGGCTATTAATTGTAAACCGGTATCTAAACATTCTGAAAAAGTGCAAAATTCAATAATGTTGTTATTCCCTCCGGTAATTAATATTCCATTATCACCTGCTTTTGAAATATCAATCCCTTTAATATGCCAATAACTTGTTCTTAATATGATCCCTTGGTTAGCGTCTCCTTCTGCCAATGCGCTAAAATCAAATTTAGGTCTTTGCGTATCGCTTGGGTCTGCTTTAAAAGTAATTATTGAATCTACTTTACCATTAATTTTAATATTTATTCTTTCATTAAAAGCATAGTTACCACCCTTTACTAAAATAACATCGCCAGGTTTGACATTTTTTACTGCGGTTAAAACCTCTTCTGGGGTAGAAACTTTTATCTCATGAGCTTTGTTATTAGCAAACAAAGCCGATGATTTTATTTGTGTTGTATCTTTTGTTTTATAATTGGATGCAGAGCAAGAAGCGATACCCAATATTAAAAAAATCGCTCCTGAAATAACATTATTTAAATTTATCATGCTACTATTTTTAAATTAGTTATAAACCAGTATTATACCGGAATAAAGTGTTTAGGTTTATTCAATTATCTTCTGATAATTAATTGGCTAAAATTGTTTTTACTACAATTTAATGATTACAATTTTAGCAAAAACAAGAAGGAATAAGAAGTAATTTGATGTTTATATTTGTGCAATCGTTGCCGGTAAACTGCAATTTAAGCATTAAAAAAAGCGCTGCACCCGATGGCGCAACGCAAATATTTTGAAGAATTAATTTTTATACATAATCAATAATTACAACTATAAAAAGCAATCAATAATTCACATAAATAAGCCTACAAATGAGCTTTTATGTTAGTTAAATTATTGTTTAATAAATTTCACTGATGTTATTAAGCCTTCGTTTTCAAAAACCATAAAATATACCCCAGTTTTTAGTGCAACTACGTTTACTAAAGAATTAAAAGTTCCTTCAGCTACAGTTTGTTTGATAAAAACTCTTCCTTCCGTTCCAACAATTTTAATGAAAGCATTCTTATCAGCACTTTGGTGTAACACATTTAAAATCTCATTGGTTGGGTTTGGGTATGCTTTTAAAACTGCTTTGCTAGTAAAAGAAGCAACTACAATTTTACTATTACTAAATTTTCCGTCGTTATCGTTTTGTCTCAGCTGATAATAATTATTACCCATAATTGGGCTTCTATCCATCAACAAATAATTTTGAATTCCGCTTTTGTTTTCTGCTGGCACTGTTGCTATTTTAACAAAATCACCATCATCTCCCTTTCTTAAAATTTCGAAATCTTTAGTATTTATTTCATTAGTGGTTGTCCAAGTAAGTTTTACCGATGGATCATATTGATTTTCAACTTTAGCATCAAAAGCTAAAAAGGTAAGTGGTAATGTAGTACTTGTTTTCGCTTTCGGAAAAAAGTCAACCACATCTGCACCTGCTAAAAGCGGAACAATTTTACGTGTTACCGATGCCGACATTGGTGTGTAAGCATAATAGGTTGATGGGGTAAATACTGAAGAAGGATTAAATTCATCGAATTTTACAGAACGACCAGAAGGGTTTAGCATTGCAGAATTTAACTGTGCGGTAATTAACGGCAAACCGCTATCATCATACTCATTGCCAACTTGTTTTAAACCTGTTGCGGGATAATTACCTGTTTTAGAGGTGAATTTGTCATCCGAATTATTTCCAAACACCGCTTTAAAGTCTGTTTCGGCTCTATCTGCATACATTCCCCAAACTGTATTTAAAAAGAAGTTATTCTCTGCATAAACCGATGCGCTATTGGCAGCCGCAATACCGTAAAGCATTACATTTTCTTGCAAATTATTTAAAACATGCACTTCACCAAACCTCACTCTTGGGTTGCGAGAATTGGTATGATAAAAATGATTGGCGTAATAAGTTATTTTTAACCTACCAGCATCAATAACACCTTGGGCAGGATTATCTGAATGCCCTACCAATCCTGTTTTCCAACTGTTACGATATTTTGTCCAAGAAATAGTCACATAACTAGCTCCATCTTTTACATCAATTCCTCCGTCTGGGTGTTCACTATCTGCAGGTAAAGTTGTAGGATGTCCAACTGTACAATGATCTACCCAAACATGATGTGTTTCTGGTTCTCCAATGTTTATCCCGTCATCGTAATAGTCTTGTATAGTAATATTTCGGATGATAAGATTTGAAGAACGTTTTACATTTATCCCAAAGTTTAATATTACATTTTTGCGGCCAATTATTGTTAAATTTTCTTGCTCTTGTATCGTAAGCATTTCATTTGCCCAAACAGATTCTACACCACCTGTACCTGTATAAATTCCGGCTTCTAAAACTATTGTTAAGGGGTTGTTGCTGTACGTTTTATATTTTATTCTGTTTTGCAAAATGGTGCAAAGCTTAGCAAATTCTGCTGGTCCGTTAATGTAAACCGTATCTTTAGTTCTGCCTGAAATTATGGCACCACCGCCAGTTGTTGGTCCAGTAAATCCATCAGCGGTCATAGAAGCAAAACCTATTACTTCATTAAAGTTCACAACAGGAAATCCAGTTACATCAATTTTATTGACGTTAACCGTCCAATTTTTAGTGGTATTATCAGGTGCAGTTACTGTATAAACTACGGGATTATTAAAATTTTGAGCGGTATTTATTCCGGGAGAAATAACTGCATTATCTGATAAGTAGATATAATAAGGGGTTAAAGACCCTAGGTTAACGCTGTCAGGAATATTTACGGTAATGGTTCCGGCATTCTTATTTATAATGGAAGCTCCAAATTGTGAATTACGTAGTTTAAAATCAGTAATTTCTTTTAGGGTAGAACTCACTTCAGAAACTATAACTGTCCAAACTTTAGTTGTTCCGTTCTCTGCTGTAACTGTATATGTTACGGGGCTATTACTTGCGAAATTTCTAGTAGCAGTAGCTAAAGGACTGATGCCAGCAAAACTTGATACAGCAATACTTGCAGGAGCAACATTTGTTAAATTTGTACCTGCTAAAACATTTACCGCAACAGTATTATTAGTTGCGTTTATTACCTCGTTGCCAACTTGGTTATTCATTTTAAAAGAAGTAATCTTATTTGCGGAACTTAAACCACTTGAGACCAATACTAAATCGTGAACTTGGGTATTGCCACTGGTTGCTTCAATAATGATACTAATTGATTCATTTGAAACTAAATCTGGATAAATTGTGGTGAGATTAAAAGATTGTGCCGCTAAAACAGATACAGTTGGCAACAAGGTTGTATATGTAGCAGCATTGCCTTTCTTATACTTTATGGTAACAGTTCTTGTAGATGTTGAAGTTGACTTCATATTCACCACTAAAGAACTACAACTTGATACATCTAATTGTATTTTTTGAACAGGATTAATTTGTATCATCCCTTTACTACATACTCCATCCGCTGCTTTTGTGGCGTTAGGAGTACCATCACTTGTTAAAAAGTTAATAGGTGATGTATTATCAAACTTAGTGTTGATTAATGTTGTTTGAGCTTGAAGATTAAGAAACGAACATACAAAAACAACAAACAGGGCAAAGAACTTTAAACTTTTCATTTTAATTGGTTAGGAATTATTATTACCTTTTAGAGGGAGAAAATCACTTTTTATTTATTTATTAATTCTAAAACGAGAATGAAATAATTTACAGGAAAAAATTGGTTCTATCTTTTTAATTGGCTATACAATAATAGGCTGTTTTAGGCTGATAAATAAGGTGTTAAGGGAATAAAAATGTGCAATCGTTGTCGGGAACGATGCCGTAACATTTATTGTTTATCTGCGAATTTTTTTACGCTTTTCTAAACAAGAAAGGCCCAGAAATTTCTTTCCGAGCCTTGTCAAAATATAACCAATTTTTATTTTTTAACGAATTTGATTGAAGAGCTATCGGTTTGATTATCAAAAATCAATAAATATGCTCCGGATGTTAACTGAGAAACATTAATACTACTTGAAGTAGAACTCACTCCTGCAGCACTTTGTAAAACTGTTCTTCCATCTGCTGTTAATATTTTAAAGCTTGCACTTGCGTTAGCAGCAGCATGTTTAACATTTAAAGTTTCTTCAACAGGATTTGGATAAACAGATAAACCAACAGCAGCTTTGTTTGTTACAGCAACTATTTTACTGATTGTTGAAGCCCCGTCATTATCATACTGAACTATTCTGTAATAAGAATTTCCAGGATTTGAAGTGTTATCTGTAAAAGAATAGTGGTGTACACCTGCAACGTTTTTGCTTGGCAAATTGCCAATAGTTGTAAAATCGCTACTATCTGTTCTTTTTTGAATCTCAAAGTTTTTAGTATTTACCTCATTAGTAGTGCTCCAGTTTAAATCTACTGTTTTACCAAAAGCATCAGGTTTAGCTGTGAAAGAAAGAAAATCAAGTGGTAAGGTAGCGGACGAAATACTAATAGTATTTACTCTTGTATTTCCATCAAATGTAATTCCTATGTTAACTCCTGTTGTAGCGTTTTGAGCTACATTTAATCCTGTAATTGTAATATTACCACAGTCTAAGGTTCCACCATTACCAGCTATAGTGGTAACTATTGTGACATCCGCTGTAACATTAACTCCATTTACGGTTACCGCTGTTACTGTTCTTGAAGAGGTGCCACCAGAAGAATTTCCGGAAATTACGATATTACCAACAGAACCTGATTTATAGTTCAAATTGAAGGACGCTAGCTGAACTCTTCGAACCGCAGGAGCACAAATATTAGATGATGAAGTGGTAGTTGAAGCCGGATAGGTAATGACATCTCCTCCCGAAGATGTTGTATAGGTAAAACTAGTTGCCGCATCAGTGATATCACCGGCTTGTCTATACAACTGAACAGTTTGAGCACTTAACTCGTTGTTGAACGATAGCAATAATAAAACTACTGCTGTTAAATAAAGTAATTTTTTTTTCATAATAATTTTTTTACGATTTTATCTCTCATAATGTATAGTTGAGATTTTAAAATCAGGTTTATATTAAAAATTGGTTATTCAATATTAGCAACATAATATGTTATAAAAGGGATTTTAAGACAATAAAAATGTGCAATCGTTGGCGGGAACGATGCCGTAAATTGTATAATAAAAAAGCAGGACATCATAAGGTATCCTGCTATATGAATTCACTAAAAAAACAGGAAGTCTTAAGAGTAAGACTTCCTGTTGTGGTTTATTTTAAATTCTTTATTTTTTGATGAATTTTAAAGTAGATTGCTGCCCAGCACTATCATAAACTACCAAATAAGTTCCTGTACTTAAGTTAGAAATATCTAAACTTGTAGAGGTAGATCCTTCTGTCACGGCTTGAGTTACTAAATTCTTACCTTCTAAACTTAGAACTTTAACAGACCCTTTGGTTGCTAATGCATGAGCTATATTTAATACTCCATCAGTTGGATTTGGAAAAACACTTAAGCTTATGCCAGTTTTTATATTTACTGTTACAATATCACTATAATCAAATTCACCATCATTATCTACTTGTTTTAAACGGTAATAAGCATTTCCTTTGGTTGCATTATTATCTGTAAAGTTGTAATTATGAATGCCCGTTGTATTATTACTTGGTGTTTTGCCTATTGCTGTAAACGCTGTAAGGTCGGTTCTTTTTTCGATGATAAACTCCTGAGTATTTACCTCATTGGTAGTTCTCCAATTTAAGTTTACAGATTTACCTAGAGCATCTGCTTTGGCTGTAAAAGACAGAAAGTCTAAAGGCAGTGGAACATCAGTTGGGAGTGCTGCATCGCTTGTCTTACCTGACAATGTAATATCTCCTCTAATTTGGATCCCTCTGCTACCAGATGAACTAGGCTCAGTTCCTCTCATGTATGGATAAAGACGAACATAAAATTTTTTACCAGGTTCTACATTTATTTGCAAGTTTGTAAATGTTATTGTCACAGCAGCTAAAGTTGTTGAACCACCATCAGTGGTATTATTCCTCTTTGCAGGTGAAGGACTTGCTTCAGTTAAGCTTACTGCTTGAGCCTCACCTGTAGTTTCACCTGTTTTAACCCAGTATGTACCGCTTTTATAAAAATCTCTAAAAGTAATACCGTCCACAGAGTATTTAGCTATCATCCTTACATCTCCTGTTCCAAAACCAATCACTGGTATAGAAATCCCGCTAATTTGCAACCACTTTCCGGCCGCTGTTGCTTGCATATTATACTCCATGTAACTAGCAGCACTGTGCTTTCCATTATTGTCAGGGGCAGTATCTTCCCAATAAAGTGTTGGGTTAGCAGTATTAGCTGGGTTAGGCATAGCAATTCTCTGCCAATTAGAATTATCACCTGATGGTGTTACCGCACCCCCTGCATTCTGGGTACTATTACTAAAAATACGTAATCCCCCTGCTAACACCATTTCGGCGGCTACATCTGGAGATACAAAAGTTGTAGGATTTACTGTACCGGCTGCATTAGTTCCACCTAATCCCCATACTGCGAATACATCTGTTTGTGCAGAAACTGTAGTTGCAGAAATTAATGAAATACCCACTGTTAGGAAGTAAAGTAATTTTTTCTTCATGATAAAAGAGTTTAAAAGTTTATAACTATTTAATTTATATTGGTTTAACAAAAATGCTCAATTAACTAGTATGGTTTCCGTAAATTATTATCCATTTTTTATAGGATATTATCTTAATGCTTGATTTTGATACACAAAACCCCAAAGCCAAGAAAAAAAGAAATGTAAACTTATTGATGTTTAATGTTGAATACCTTCATACTTTACATTATAATTTATAATAGAAAAGGATGGATATTCTTAGTACAGAAAAAAAATTAAGCAAAAAAAGATGTTTCAAAATGATGCTCATTGAGAAAATTATGCTGAAAATATAAGTGAGGTTTTTGAAGATAATAAAGAAACAAAACACAATTTATTTAAGCCTTCCAATCAGATAAAATATCATCCTTGGTGTAATCTATATCTGAATTTGATAATTGACGAGGCACCTTTCTGTTTCGCCTGTTTAATGAAGTAAACCAGGTTCTTTCGGTAGTCTTTTGGTGCATTTTACCTGTCTTTATATTTTTCTCCCTTTGCTTCATCATTATGCCCAAACTGAATAAAAACATAATCGCCTTTAGATAAATTTTGATAAAGAGCATGCCACAAACCTTCTGCAATAAAGGTGCGATTGCTACTTCCATTCTTCGCTCAATTTTCTACAACAAAATTGCTTGTGAAATATTTTTTTTTTTTAAGGGCCATTCCCCAACCTGTTTTTGGGTACTTTTTTTTTATTGTGTTGGCGATTGTAGAATCTCCCACCAACCAAATTTCATGTTATTTATTCCTAATGTTTTAAGGCCGTTAATATCATGGCAAATCCCATAAAAAACAATCGTTTCATGATTAATTTTTCTTTTTAGGCGCTACGATGTAATTGCTTAAAGGTAATTGTAATACATTAATTTCTTTAAGAACCAATTCAGCAATCATTCTAGCTCCCAACTCATTAAAATGTGTATCGTCTCTTTTCCCCTCCGGATAATTTGGATTTTGATTGGGTGCTAAATGGTTATATAAAAATTTCGATTTTTCTAAACCCAAATCTTGCAACAACTCCATACTTTTGGATGACAAATCTATCAACGGCACATTTAATTTCCTTGCTAAATCTCTTACCAATTGAGCATAGACTTTATGGGTATCAATCACTTTTCCGTTTTCATCAAAAGCCCTACGAGCCACTGGCGTAATTAATACAGGGTAAGCTTCATTACTTCGAGTTTCTTTTACGTATTTGGTAAGAAAATTTACATATTCAGTCGGATTGGTGTATGTTTTTTTAGTTTCCACTTCGTCATTATGCCCAAACTGTATCAGTACATAATCTCCAGATTTTAAAGAATCTACAATAGGTTGCCATCTATTCTCTTTATCAAAGCTACTGCTACTCCTTCCATTCATCGCTTTATTGTCAACTTTTACCTCGCTGTTGAAAAACCAAGCAAAAGGCACTCCCCAACCCATTTCAGGATATGTATTAACTGCTTTTATTGATAATGTTGAATCTCCAATTAAATAAACCGTAATTTTTTCTTTGGTTTTAAAACTGAAAAGGGTGAAAATTGTGACACAAAAAACAAATACAGCTTTCATCATTTTTAATAAACAAGTTGATTGATATAGACCTCGATATTGGTGTAGTTTTTATCAAGTGCAAATAAACCTGAATCGTCTTTATTAAGATCTAACTTCATTTTTAGTTCCCATTCATCCGGCATACCATCTTTATCGGTATCTAATGGTGCTATTGTTGATTTTAAAGCGGGCCAAGCGCTTTTAGAAACTTCATAAGACGTACCATGCTTAAAACCACCTTGTACATCAATGATTTTACCTGTTCTATCAATCACATCCTTTATCAAACGTTGGTCTAAAGTATCTCTTAAAGGGCGTATTGCTCCCGCAAACTTCAATACATTTTTGTACGCTTCACTTGGTTTTTCTGTTGGTATATCAACTACAGTAAAAGGGATTTCAACCAATACATCTTTTTTATCTGCTTCGGTAAATCCCTTATCCAAATGCACTCCTAAAGTGTTATTTTTAGTTACCTCTTCAAAATCTACCACTTCATTATTCGTAACATAAAACTTTCCAGTACCTGTTCCTTTTAGGTAAGAAGGATTTACAATTCTTCCTTTTACATTTTTATTGGTAGATGGACCAGAACGGTAATAGTTAGCTACTAAATTATACTTTCCTCCTTCGCCACCATAAATATTATTATGTCCCCAGTTATAAATTACGTTGTTTCTAAAATCCACTAATTCTTCTGAAGCACCCAATCTTGCTCCATTGAATCTAGGGTTTCGGCTATTTGAATGTACAAATAAATTATGATGGGCGGAGAAATGCTTACCACCCCAAATGCCTCCATAACCGTGGTTTTCAAAATCCTTGTCTCCAGTTTCAAAATGATAGCTATAATTTAAAGGTTCGCTCATGATATTCCATTGAAGTGTGGTACTATCTCCTTTATAAACAGAACAAACTTCATCTGTACTCCAGCTCATACTACAGTGGTCAATAATGATATTTTTTCTTCCGCTTGCACTAAATGCGTCGTCAGATCCTGCACCATTAACCATTCCTTGATTCTGATAACGGTCTCCCATTCTAAAACGTAAAAACCTAATGATGACATTATCTCCTGATAAAGAGACAGGATAATCTGCTAAACAAATCCCATCACCCGGTGCAGTTTGCCCAGCAATTGTTACATTGCCTTTAATATTTAGCTTTGATTTAAGGTGGATTGTGCCAGAAACTGCGAAAACAATTACCCGAGGGCTATTACTTGCTACTGCTTTTCTTAAACTTCCTTCGCCTTCATCGTTTAAATTGGTTACAATATAAATTTCACCTCCTCTGCCTCCAGTAGTATATTTCCCAAAACCTTCGGCACCCGGAAAAGCAATAGGTTTAATTTTTTTCACCTGATTATTGGCTTTTTGCGATGCGCAAGAAATTAAGAAGCCTGAAATTAATACAAAGGAAAACACTTTAAAAAGCTTCATGCTATTTGTATTGATTTTCGGTTATTGTTGCAACAATGCTATTTAAATACACTTCGATATTATCATAACCAGTACTTAAATCTTTTCCGTTTGCGTTTGCCACTGTTGGATTTAATTTTCTTTCAATCTCCCAAGCATCAGGCATTCCATCGCCATCCGAATCTAAAAGCGGAGTGGTTTGTACTAATGTAGGCCAACCCCCAACATCACCTTGTTTATCAATTATACCTCTAAGTCCTGATACCGAACCGTTAAAAGTTGCCGTTCCATCCCTTACTTCTCCGGTGATTCTGGTGTCAATTGCATCACGCTTAAAGCTTGAGCCTACATACTCCAACACTTTAGTATAGGCCTGCTCTGCGGTATGAATAGGAATAGCTAAGGCCTCAAAAGGTGTGGCTTTTTGTGTCATCAACATGGTGACTCCTGAATCATAACCCACTCCACCAGTCCAATTGTCTGCTGTTATAGCAGCATTACCAAACACATAATTTCCAGTAATATAAAAAGTGCCATATCCAACTCCATATAAGCTAGGGTTTGGTGCGCTAGTAGCATTATCTTTAGAAATTCTCATTATAAGGTTTCTTCTATTGGTTGGAGTTGCAGGGCCATATTTGTAATAATTATTTACAATATTATATTGTCCATTTTCTCCACCATAAGTACTATTACCTGTCCAATTGTAAATTACATTATTTCTATAGTCAACCTTATCTATACCGTACTTACCAATACCTGTTCCGCTTCCATTGCTGTACCTTAATCCGCCATCAAATCTTGGAGTTCTGTTGGTATGATGAGCTATTAAATTATGATGAAATGTAGCAGGACTTCCACCCCATATTCCGCCATAACCATGCGCACCTTTAGCATGACCAGAGTTATTCATGCTCTCGGAGATGATACACCATTGCATGGTAAAGTTTTTAGTATGGTAAAAGGAAGCGACTTCATCTATAGACCAGCTCATGGAGCAATGATCCAAAACAATATTTTCTATTTCCCGACCCCATATCGCATCACTTTCTATGGTGGCAACATTTGTATCACCTAGCCTAAATCTTAAGTAACGTATAATAACATTGCTAGCGGTAACATTGGTTTCATAATCCTGTAAACAGATACCATCTCCGGGAGCTGTTTGCCCCGCAATGGTTATATCGCCATTTCTAATTTGCAAACGGCTTCTTAACTTTATGTTACCAGAGACTTCGAAAACAACAATTCTAGCACCAGATGCCTCTACAGCTGCCCTTAAACTTCCTGAACCACTATCATTTAGATTAGTTACTTTAATTACTCTTCCGCCTCGCCCACCGGTGGTGTTTTTACCCGCACCTTCTGCACCGGTAAAAGCATAGGCTGTTTCGGTTACTTTTATTGGGCCTTGGGTTACTGGAGGTACAATAACAGGAGGTACAACAGGTGTAGGCGAATCAGTTACTTTTGACTTTTTACAGCCAAAAACAATTATTACAACTAGCAGTAATATTAAAATTCTTTTCATTTTTAAATTTTTAAATTTCTTCTTACAAAAGAAAGCGGCTGTTTTTCTAAAAACAGCCGCCTTTATTATATAAATTTATCTCCACCTAGCATCGCCTATTCCGTTGTTTTTTAAATCCAAGTTACTAATAGTAAAATTACTCGCACTAACATTTGAAAATCCTGGATTTAAAGAGGTAAATACTCCGGTATCATTTTTAGATCCCGCAATTGCACTCGCTGTAAAATTTGGTGAATTAAAATAATTATTATTAGCAACTGTTGTTAAAGTGGTTGAGGTTTGGTTAGTGTAGTAACCTGCCGAATTAGCAATTATATTTTTGGTAAAAATAATTTGATGAGATGCTAAACGAATATATAAATACCTTTTAGTGTTATCAGTAATTACATTATTAAAAGTGTTTGTTCTAATCGTAATTATACTAGTCTCTTGAGGAAAATTAGTTGAACCTCCAGCGTCCATTCTAAACAAGTCTCTATTTGTAACACAGTTATAAACTGTATTATTTTCAAAAAGAAAAGTTTTTGCCAAACCCTGTCTAAAATCTATAAAATCTCCGCCAACAGAAGTAATACTATGTATTAAATTATTCTTAAAAGTTACAGATTGAATTAAGGTTTTATTATTAACATACATTAATCCTTTGATATAATTTTTTATCTCACAATTCTCAACAGTTAACCCACCGTATGCATTATCTAATGCTTCGTCGAAAATTATTGCTTGATTATCATTTAATGCACCCGTACCATTTAAAATCATATCTTTTAAAGACAAACCAGAATTAGCTCTAATTCTAATAACTCCTCCGTTAATAATAGGTTTATCAGTAGATTTTGCACCTTGTATAGATATTGTTTTACTAACCAAAATATCTCCATTTATATTATAAGTACCTGGCAATAATGCAAAAGTTTCTCCTCCAGTTGCAGCAGCAATAATACTAACCAAATTATCTGTCGGAGATACTGAAATTGCACCTTTTAAATCAAGCAGAGTTGTAAAAGTTATTGTTCCACGCGTCTTAGTTCCATTTAAAAGTGCGGCTGTATATAATGTTTCTCCCGTAAGTCCGGTTATTGTTGCTTGTCCAGCAGTTATCTCTGCAGCAGTAATAGGGCGTACAATATTACCTGGCGCTAAAGTAATTGAGGTTGCAGTTTGACCAGGTGTCCAATTTAAAACTACAGAAGTAGCTTGAATGGTTGATTGAGTTACAGGTAGAAAAATCTGCTCGGCAGCAGTAGTAAAGGTTACAGCTACATATTTAGAATCTTCAATATCTAAACCTACTGCTTTTACTCTAACAGAGTATGCAGTTGCTCCAGCTAAATCATTAACTGTATATGGAACTTCAGCAAATTTTATTCCTTCTACAGTTTTTACAGCTGTACTAGAAAAATCTAAAGTGCCATTCTCAAAAATCTCCACAGTATAACTATCTGCATTTTTAACTGCTTTCCAAGTTAAACGCACTCCGGTTTTATTTACCACAATTGCTGTTAAACCGGTTGGCGAAAAAGCTTGGTTAACACCTAAAACTGTTGATTCTTGAAATTCATCTTTACAACTCGCCAAGGAAAATATCCCAGCTAAGAAGAATATGGGTATAATTATATTTTTAGTTTTCATCTTGTTTTTTATTGAAAATTAAAAGTTTTTGTTGTCTAACGTTAAATTAGAATTATCTATAAAAAATTGCCAAATTGGCCATACTGGTTGGCTATTAGGATCATTAATAAAAAGAGCATTCCAATAAGTTACAACATCTGAACTTGAAGATAATGTCCAAGTTTTATTCGATGTATATCCTCCTAAAACTCCAGCGGCATCGGTGTCACCAAAGTTTAACCCATAAATTTGGACAGTTTCTCCATCAGCTGCTGTTCTGTAATAAATTTTAGCTGGAAGATTTGCATATTTTCCTTGTCTGGCATCTAATTGCTGTAATTTAGTTTTTGCTTCATTTAATTTAGTGCTTAATAAATTCCAACGAATTAAGTCTGCTTTTCTTAACATTTCTCCACAAAATTCTAATGCTCTTTCATCTACAATTGCTGAAGAAAATGATGCTTTTGACGCAGAAGCTGTAGCCATAAAAGCGTCAACTTTTGCGCTATTGTTGGGATATGCCCTGGTGCGTATCATTTTTAAATACGGTGCTGCTGCAGCTGGCCCATCAAGTTCATTAATCGCTTCTGCTGCCATTAGAATAACATCTGCATAACGCATATACATCCAATTTAAGCCATCGTCATTTGTAGAAGTTACAAATCTTTTAAGCCACTCGTAACGGTATTTTCCGAAATAAAATTTTCCTACTACAGGTACTTGCACACCATTTGTCCATTCGTAAGGCACTGCAGTAACATCTCTACGTACATCCTCTTTTTCATATTCAAAAAACATTACTGGATTTACACCATCAGTACCTCCTCTGTTTTGACCAGTGTATTTATCAACTGTTGTATGTCTAACTCCCATATCAAAAATGACTCTTCCTCTACCTTCGGCAAAAGGAATTTCCCACATAGATTCTAAACCCGCCCTATTGGTTTCGGCATTAAAAGTTTTAAAAACCTCCTCAAAACCTAACAATCTTAATTTACCACTATTAATAATATCCAAACATTCTTGTTTAGCAATTGCATACATTTTATCAGGAGCAAGATCCGGGTCAGTACTTAAACGGGTTTGACCATCTAAATGCTTAGAGAATCCACCAGCATACAAAGCTAATCTAGCTCTCAAACCTTTAGCAAAAGCTTTATTTACTCTTTCTACAGTACTAGTCGTAGCTGTTTCATTAGGCCAAGGTAATAGTGCAGCAGCTTCATCTAGATCTGCTAATAATTGTTTGTAAACAACATCTTTATCACTTCTTGGTAAGTACTGAGTTTCTGTAGTGATGGGTTCAAAACGGGCTGGAACATTCCCCCATCCCTTAACCAGATCATTATATAACACTGCTCTGAGAGTTAAAATCTCTCCTAATATTTGAGCTAATTGTGGGTTACTTTGTACATTTCCGTATGTTCTTAAGCCTACAATAGCAAGATTTGCCCTTTCTATTGCTTCATAAAATTTTGCCCAGGCATTGTTGCTAGTATTCATTTGCCCATTATCAACATTAGTATTATAGTTAGATAATCTGGCTTGTTCTGCCGTGATGTTTTTTAAACTGTTGTATACTTCTACATCATTATTAACACCATAATTAACCAAATACCTACCTCTATAAGAATTTGTTTCGCCAAAAGATTGTAATATTCCTGCTAATGCTGACTCTGCAAGAGCTGGTGTTGAGAAAACAACAGAGGCATCTAAGGCAGATACATTTGGAGCATCAAGGGTGTTTTTACAGCCACTTATAAAGTTAATGGCTGTAATTATTGTTAATATATATATTATCTTTTTCATCTTTCTAAAATTTAACTAAGTATTAAAAATTAACATTTAAACCAATCACGTAAGTTTTACTCTTAGGATATGCTGAATAATCAACACCTGGAGTTAAAGGATCGTTACGTCTTGTAGAAACTTCTGGATCAAAACCAGAGTAGTTAGTTAGTAATAATAAATTATAACCTGATGCATAAACTCTTAACGACTTCATTTTTAATTTTGTAGTTATACTTTTAGGTAAAGTATATCCTAAAGTTACAGTACCTAATCTTAAAAAAGAACCATCTTCTACTGCCCAATCACTTAAAACATATCTAGACATGTAAGGAGACCATAAACTAGAATTAGCATTTAAAGCCTCTAGCTCTGTAGGGTCATTACTAATGGTCCCATCAGGTTTTAGGTTATTCCAACGCTGACCGTTTTCCATAATAGTAAGCATGTTTCTTGAACTGTATTTACTTGTAGAAGTATATTCTATTTTATTGGCATTATAAATATCGTTTCCATAACTCCAGTTAAAATATGCAGCAATATCAAAATTATAAATTCTTGAATTGATGGAAAATCCACCAGTATTTAATGGTGTAGCATTACCAATAATTGTTCTATCGGTTAAGTTTACAAAACCATTTCCATCTGTATCTACCAATTTCATGGTACCTGGTCTTAAATTCCCTACAACACTAGTTGCATCTGCAACACCTGGTTTTAATACCCATTTATTGCCTACGTATCCTGTAAAATCAGACACTTCATAACGACCAGCATTTTGATATCCGTAAATACGACCAACAGAAGCACCTTCAGTTACTCTAAAATCTTCACCAATTTCTGTAGATGCCCAACCAGATTGTGCTGCATAATTTGCTAAACCACCTAAATCAATAACTTTATTTCTATTAAAACTGATGTTGCCATTAAAGCTTAAATCGAAATTATCTTTTCTTATTGCGCTCCAATTTAAAGCAAACTCAAGTCCTTTATTTTCTGTCTCTCCTAAATTACGATATTGATTGTCGTAACCTGTACCTGCTACTGGGAATAAGATTAATAAATCTTTAGTTCTATTCAAGTAAGCCTCAACTGTACCAGATATTCTTGAATTTAGTAAAGAAAAATCTAAACCTATATTTTTAGTAACTGTTGTTTCCCACTTCAAATCAGGATTAGCCATAGTTTTAGACGGCGCCAAAAGATTTGAATAACCGTTTGAATATATAGGTGTACTTGCAGAGTTTGGCTCTAACAACTGAACTGTTTGTCCTGGAGGAATATTGTTATTACCTGCAGTACCATAACTTGTTCTTAACTTCAAATCATCTAACCAAGATTTAGTACCTTCCATAAAATTCTCTGCAGATATTCTCCAAGCGGCTGATGCAGAAGGGAAATAACCCCATCTGTTTCCTTCTGAAAATTTAGAAGAACCATCTGCTCTAAAAGTAGCACTCAATAAATATTTACCTTTAAAGTCATAATTTGCTCTACCAAAAAAAGATAACAAATTATCATCAGGACTAAATGTTTTAGTGCTTTTGCTTTCTTTACCTTGCCCTGTTAAATTCTTAGCATTCTCAAAATTAAAAGATGACGGGAATCCATAAATTAATGTATTATAATCATTTTCCTCCCTCTTAATATATTCTTGACCTATAACTACATTTAAATTATTATTTTTATTTAAAATCTTCTTAAAATCGTAGTTTAAAGTATTTGTGTTTCTAAAAGTGTTTCTAGTTGTATTATTAAATATGATGGCAGGAAAACCTTGGAAATTTGCAACATTGTTTGTTACAAAATAAGTAGTGGTACCATAAAATCGATCTTGATCATTTTTATAACCATCGTAACCCAATTCTGTACGAAACTTCATATTCTTAACCACCTCATAAGTTAATGCCCCATTTAAATTGTACACTTTTCTTTGCACAAATTGGTCATTATCACTTATTGCTTCGCGAGGATTGTATAAGTTAAAATCAGGATCGGTTAAATCATTATCCGTTAAATCTCCTACTGGAAATGGTGGATAAATCATCGCATATTTTAAACGAGAGTCTGCAGATGATTTCTCATTTTGCTCATTAGCTCCTCCACCTTCAGTTTTCGTGTCAGCATATCTAATTCCAAAATCTAAAGTCAATTTATCATATAGTTTATGATTTAATTTAAAATTCAAGTTTTGTCTTTCGTAGCCAGAACTTAACATAATTGCTTTATCTTTCACAAAACTATGGCTTAAACTAAATTTAGTTTTTTCACCACCACCGCTTATATTTAAATTTTGATTATAAGTAGTTCCTGTACGTCCAAAAACAACATTTTGCCAATCATTTGGTACTACTTGCTTATACAAGTCTATATCTTGAAAATTACCAAAATATCTAGTGTAATCATCAGGGCTATTGTCTAATAAAGATCTTTCGTATTGAAAAAGAGCATAGTCATACGGAGTTAAAACATCTAAAGTTTTTGATAACTCTCTAATACCTGTAAAAGAACTCAAACTAATTGCTGTTTTTCCTGTTTTGCTGTTTTTAGTAGTTACTAAAATAACCCCATTTGCGCCTCTCGAACCATAAATAGCTGTTGATGAAGCGTCTTTCAATATATCAATAGATTCAATATCAGCAGGTGCAATATCAGAAATTGAAGCTACCGGAAATCCATCGACAATATATAGTGGAGAGTTATCTCCAGTCAAAGATCCACCTCCTCTTACTCTTACAGTAAGCTCAGCATCAGGAGAACCTTCAGTAGATGATATATTAACACCAGCAACTCTACCTTGAATTGCTTGTATAGCAGAGGAAACAGGTTGGGCAGCAATAACATCAGCACTCACTGAAGAAACAGCTCCTGTTAAATCTTTCTTTCTCACAGTACCGTAACCGATAGCAACTACTTCATTTAACTGTACAGATTCACTCTCTAATGAAATACTAACTACTTTTTGATCAGTTAATTTTACTTGCTTAGACTTATAACCTAAATATGAAAAAACCAAAGTTTCTCCAGTTTTTGCTTTAATGGAATATGATCCATTAACATCAGTTAATGTTCCGGTAGATGAGCCTAAAATAGAGACTGAAACACCTATTAAAGTTTCTTTGTCGTCGGTTACCTTTCCGGTAATTACTCTTTCTTGAGCAAATGAAATTCCAAAACTGAAATTTACAATTGCCAACAGGAGTAGTAGTTTTTTCGTCATAGTTTTTAATAAATTGGTTTTATAAAAATTAAACCCAAAAAAATACATCCAAAAATTTTAAAATTTACTAAGATGTAAAAGAATTTTCTTCGGTTTTTTTGTAATTGGTTATAACAATGATAAGTACTTTAAATGCTAAAAAAGAGGGATATTAGGTAAATAACTGTGCAATCGATGCCGGCAACGTTATCGATTGTTTTTTAAAATAAATTTCACTTTAAATTTCTTAATTTAGCAATACACTCATCCAGTAAAATAATTAAGATATGTTTAAGCCAGTTACTATTAAAGATATAGCTAAAGAACTAAAATTATCAACTTCAACAGTTTCTAGAGCATTACGTGGAGGTTATGAAATTAGCGATGAGACTAAAAAACTTGTACTGGATTATGCAGAAAAAATCAATTTTAAACGTAATCCAATTGCCTTAAGTTTAAAGGAAAGAAGAAGCTATTCTATAGGAATTGTGGTATGTGAAGTAGCTAATGTTTTTTTCTCGCAAGCAATTGATGGTATAGAGTCTATTGCGTATAGTAAAGGTTACAACACAATTATTTCTCAAAGTCATGATAAGTACGAAAGAGAGGTAATTAATATGGAGCATTTGGCTAACAGATCTGTTGATGGTATCATCATATCTTTAGCGGCAGAAACAAAAAACTACGAGCACATTGAAAAACTACATAAACAAGGTTTACCAATTGTGTTTTTCGATAGAATTTTAGAAAGTATGCAAACCCATAAAGTAACCAGCAATAATGTTAAAGGTGCTTTTGAGGCTACCGAATATCTGATTAAAAAAGGGTGTAAAAAAATTGCACACTTAGCCAATTCTGAGCAGTTATCAATTACTGCGCAGCGGCAAATTGGTTATAAAGATGCATTAACTAAACATCATATACCTTTTAAAAAAGAGTATGTAAGATATTGTGAACATGGCGGAAGCATGAAAGATGAGGTTGAACAGGCAATGATTTCTTTATTAAATTTGCCTGAAAAACCTGACGCAATTTTTGTGGCAAGCGACAGATTAAGCATGGGATGCTTAGCTGCATTAAAAAAACATCATTCTGAGAACATTATTGTAGCAGGTTTTAGTAATTCTGATGTAGTTGAGCTCTTTAGCCCATCGCTATCTTGTGTTAGACAACCGGCTTTTGAAATGGGACAAATTGCAACTGAAATGCTAATTAGTATTATTGAAGCAAAATACCCTGTAGAAGAATTTGAAACAAGAATATTAGATACCACTTTTAGTCCAATTGCTTAGTGATTTTTAAAAATGATTTTAAATTCCGCAGTCCATCTAATCCAAAATTTTATAACTAAACATAACTAACTGAATATTATTTAATTACAAAAAATTGGTTTAAAAAAAGTTTGGTGTTTATTTAAATTTTCCGTGATAATTTCCTTATTAAAGGCAATAAAAAAAATCCCAACATGGTTATTAGCAGTTGGGATTTTTTTGAAAGTTGCTACCTAATTTAACTTCAACAAATAGTTGATCTATTTTTTTATAAATTTTGCAACAGATTTCTCTGCTCCGTTATTAAATACCAATACATAAGTTCCTGATGGAATTGCTGATAAATCTACTTTTGTAAAAGTTGAAGTAGATTGGACCAAAATACTCGCTACCTTTTTACCATTCATAGAAATAACTTCAATTGAAGCTTTTTCTGAAGCCATAGCATGGGTGATATTCAACTCGCTAGAAACTGGATTAGGGTATAAACCCAAGTTAATATTCCCCGAATTATTTACCACTTTTAAATCGCTGTATTTATTTTTTCCATCTAAATCAATTTGATTTAGGCGGTAATAAGACTGTCCAATTAGCGGTTTAGCATCAACAAAACTGTAGGTATGAATTCCAGAAGTATTAAACGCTGCAACAGTTCCTACTTTTTCAAAAGTTTTGCCATCAAATGTTCTATCTAATTCAAAATTAGCAGTGTTTTTTTCGTTTGTTGTTTTCCAAGCTAAGTTTACTTTTGGAGCTAAATCTTTTGCTAATGTTGCTGTAAAAGACAATAAATCTAAAGGTAAAGTTTGCACTGCATTGGCCATTTTACTTAGTGCGCCAAATTCGCCAACTGCTTGTACGGTATAATTATAAGCTGTCCCAGGTACTTTGGTTGCATCAGTATATTGACTATTTAAAGTAAAACCAATTACATTATTATTCCTAATAACAACATACAATCTGGTATATGCAACTGCATCCCAAGTTAAGCTAGCACCACTAAGTTGTAAGTTAGCTGGCTGGTTTGGTGCTTCTGCCATTAAACGAGGATCCCAAGAATCTCCACTACGTAAAATCACGTTTTCGTAAGTGTAGTTTGCTGCTTCTTGATCTGTTAAAGTCTTTTGTGCTGTTCCGGTTACTGTACCTGTTACTACTCCGTTAGCATCTTTAGTATCATACTCGTAATTAGAAATACGTTGACTTAAATCAACTGGGTTACCTGCACTATTTACAGTATTGTAATCTGCAGCAATAGCCGGAATAGCACCAAATTTATAGAACCAACCAGCAGGATAAATATTTGTGTTTTGCCCCAATTTTGAATTTAAAAACACTGTTTTTGGAGCATTTTGCCACTGACGACCAAAGTAAACATTAACTGTAGATGGGATAGATTTATTAATGATGCAATTGCTAAAAACATAACCCCAAGCTGTACCCACACCATGACTTGGAGCCACAATATAACCACCATCTGCTCTGTTAACAGTAATTGTATCTCTATCAAAAAACACATTACCACCTCCATAAATAAAATCTACCGCACCTTCTATTTTAGTGTCTTTTACATAATGTCTATCTGCAATATTGCTATAAGCTGTTAGATAAGTATCTTGATAACTACGTAACCAGCAATGATTAATTGCAAATTTATCTGTTATTGAATATAAAGCTAAAGCTTGTGGACCTGCCAAATTCTCATAACCAAAACTGTTTTCTAAAGTAATATTTTCAAAATAACAATCCTTAGAATTTACCACCATTGTAGCTCCTAAACTAACATGAACAGCTGTTGGCCCTCCACTTAACAGATTATCAGAAATAATAACACCTTCTCTGCTTTGTCCTATCAAATGAATAAAAGGCTTGGTTGAAGGAATATCATGGTGACCAGTGTATTTACCATTTTTGATGTAGATTAACCAAGGTGTTGTACGATTTGATGGCGCTGCTGAAATTGCCGCAATAACACTTAAATAGTCACCAGAACCATCTTTAGCCACAACAGCATCAAATAGTTTTTTTGTGGGTTCTACTCTTACCCCAGTACTAAATGTTAATGTTGTACCAGCAAATGAATTTCCTGATTGGTCTGTTAAAGCTCCTGCCGGAACAGTTAAAGTGTATTGAGTATTGTAATTTAGTTTTTCGTAAGTAAATGTGGCGGTTTTTGAGCCATAAACTCCTGTTAAAGTCTTTCCATCCAATGTGATAGCCCCGGTACCAGCTTTAACTTTCTCATTAAAAGTTAAAACAACAGAACCGTTTATAGTAGCCGTAGCAGAAGCAGCAGTAGGAACAGTGGAAACTAAGGTTGGTGGAGTTACATCATTTACAACCACTTTATCTGCAAATACAAAAATATTGGTAAAAGCGGTACCGTCGTTATCAGCTGTGGTTCCTAGTATTGGGCTAGATACATCTGCAATCCACTTTAAATAAACTATTGTTTTACCTTCGGCATCAGCTGGTAAAGTAATGTTTAAGTCTTTCCAAGTTGAATTATATGCAGTTGTTATATCAACCGATGCTAGATCTGTATAGGTTACATCGTCTAATGAGTATTGTAATTTTTGGATTGCATAGCACTGGTAATTGCCAGATACTAAAGATTGAACTTGTAAATTTTTATACCCAGCTGTTGAAAATGAAGCTTTTAAATATCTACGTGTAGTTGCAAAGTTGGCTGCTGCTGTCCAAAATCTAATAGCTGGATAAGATGGACTAAAAGTTCCGGGGCTTGAAAGCCAATTTACAG
Source organism: Pedobacter alpinus (assembly GCF_042684645.1). Classification (NCBI taxonomy): domain Bacteria; kingdom Pseudomonadati; phylum Bacteroidota; class Sphingobacteriia; order Sphingobacteriales; family Sphingobacteriaceae; genus Pedobacter; species Pedobacter alpinus. The sequence continues at coordinate 107,170 of NZ_JBHULV010000046.1, read as the reverse complement.
CTATTCCTGTTGGTTCGTAAACAGAAATTGTGCCCGTATTTGTACTTTCAGAATAAAACTCGGCGGTTTTATTTTGCTTAATAGCTTGGTCTTTAAAATCCCAACCTACTATAAAAGGTATTTCATCAAACGTAGCTGTATAAGTTGCATCTGCATTTACAATTACTGTGCGTTGTAATGCGGTAGAATTATTTTCCCAAAAGCTAAAAGTTGTCACCCTGTTTGGCACAACTGTCATGGTAACTTCTGTTCCGTCTTGGTACTGTCCTCCTACTGGTTCCGGACTTAATGCTACTTTACCCCAAATAGAACCTACTACATTCACAGTAAAATTACGAAGTACTACCGATTTAAATACCGCTTTTAGGTTTTTTGCCGCATCCATTGTTACGGTGTAAGGATTTGAAGTGGAAAGTTGGGCATCACCATTTGCTGCATCTACCCATTTTACAAACTCATAACCAATATTAGGTGTTGCCGTTAAACTTGTTGTTGCATTTAATTCATATTTATCACTTGATGGTAAGCTTGTTATCGCACCAGAATTAACCGGACTAACAGAAGTAGTTAATATTTGTGGATTTAAGAAGGTATAGTTACCATAAATTTTTAAATCAAAAAGATAACCATTTTGCGCATCATTTATATTAGTAAACTTTAATGCCACATTACTTTCGTTGATGTTTGCAATAACTTCTTGCCCAGCAGCAGGATTTGCAGCGGCAGAAGATACCAATACCCAATCAGCATCTGTACTGTTTTTTTTCCAAAGTTTAAACCCTCTACCACCTCCTGTTGCACCATGTTTAAAAATTACTTTAGTAACGGAATTTAATGGTGAAAGTGTGATGTAAGACCCGGCTACTTTTTGTGATTGAGCATAACCCAAACTTACTTGTGTACCTCCGGTTGTTGGAGTGTTTGGTGGATAAACAAACCTAGTAGCATCTGCACCTGTTGGTACTACATTTACTTGAAAAAATTTAAATGCAATGGTTTCATTAGAGAAATCTGTTGTTTTGTTTACAGTTTGCTCTGTTGTAGATGTTAATACTGCCCAGTTCTGGAAATCTGTTGAATAAAGCAGTTTCTCTTCTTGAGCTTTCAATTTTCCTACACAAAGGAAAAAAGTAAAGAAGAATAAAAAGTAAAGTTTTCTTTTCATAATTGTTTAATAAAATTGGTTAGTAATTGGTTGGTTGTATTTTTGGATTGGATAACTATTTTATTTTCCAGCCACTTAAAATTGCATCCTTAGTGTAAGATTTCACTTCTTCATCTGTTAATTGATGAGACCAATCGACTCGTTTATCTGGCGTAAATCCTAATCCTTTGTTTTTATATTCGGCGTAAAATGCGGTTGACTTATTGGCTTCCTTTCGCCAAAAATCCCATCCTTCTGGTTTTATAAATGCTGGCATTTCACAATTTATGTAAACTACCTTCGCATACGGCCGCCAGGGTCTTCCTAAATAATAGGAGATCCCCTCATCGCCTGTTATTTTACAATCTAAAAAGACATACCCAAATTTTGATTTTTCTGGTGTTGATGCTGCAGTAATAAATTGACCTCCTTTTTTACAGAAAATCTCGCAATTTTTAAATAATGCAGTGGCAGGTCCGAATATAAAATCAGTTGTTCCTTCTATATAACAATCTTCATAAAACTGGCGACTTCCTGCTCCATAAGTATAAAGTGTATCTTGAAATCCTAGAAAGCTGCAATTTTTAAAATGTGCCTTATCGCCAGCTACCCAAACGGCTACAGCCTGCCCTACTGGGCCTGCAGAATTTTCAAATGTGATATTCTCGGCAGAAAAACCTTCGCTATAAATGTAAATTGAAGATGAACCTGATGTTCCTAAAGATTTTCCTAAATCGTTAAGCGTTCCAGCAAAATTATCATAGGTGAGGATGGTTTTATTTTTATGTTCACCTATAAATTTCACATTCTTTTTGGTTACAGAAACAACTATCCGTTCTTTATAAATACCTTCTTTAATATAGATTGTAGTTACCTTATCGGAAATATCAGCAACAGCATTAACCGCCGCTTGAACGGTTCTAAAATCTCCAGAACCATCGGTTGCTACCACAAAATCATGTGATTTCGCAGTTACAGATGACATTAGAAATAAAAAAATTACGAGAAATGTTATGTTCTTCATTACTTCAACTGATTATCTGTAATGTTTTTAACCAAACTATTGATGTAAACTTCTATATTGGTATAACCTGTACTTAAATCGAAACTGGCCGCATTAGCAATTTTAGGATCTAATTTTTTTTCAGTTTCCCAAGCATCTGGCATTCCGTCATTATCGGTATCTGTCAAAACCGTTCCTTGAGTCAATTCTGGCCACCCGTCAACATCAGCTTGGGTATCAATAATACCATTAGTGCTGCCGTTTGAACCCGCTTTAAAAAATGTTCCGTTGCGAGTGTGCAATATTATTCTGGTATCAATAAAATCTCTTTTTAAAGATGCACCAGCATAATTTAATACACTCTCATAAGCTTGTAGCGCAGTTTGTGTAGTTACATTATTATTGATAGGATGTTGCGTATTTAGTTTCATTGCTATTTTATCAGCTTCTGAAACTGTACCATAACTACTATGGAATTGATTTAAAACGCCAAAAGACCAGTTATTAGCCGTAGCGTTGGTACTTCCTGCAACATAATTACCCTCAATAAAAAACTTACCCCAAATATCGTACACCTCTGTACCTACATTTTTATTTTTATCGATAGAGAAAATTCGTTCTTTTTTGCCTGTAGCTGGGCCTGGTTTATAATAATTATTGACGATGTTGATATTCATCCCTTCGCCACCGTAAGAGCTATTATTACCCCAATTATAAATAACATTGTTGCGGTAATCTACCAAATCTGTTAATGCATAAGCTTTACCTGCTTCTTCTCCAAAGCGGGGATTACGGCTATCGTGATTTGCCATTAAATTATGATGGAATGAAGCTTTTTTACCTCCCCATACACCTCCGTAACCATGCCCGCCTTTACCGTGGACAGAATTTCTTAAACTTTCGGAAATGATACTCCATTGTAAAGTGAAATTTTCATTTGCATAAAAAGAAACACATTCATCTGTTGACCAGCTCATTGAACAATGATCAACCATAATATTCTTATGGAATCTTCCTCCAAAGGCATCACCTTCAACTTTTGCAACATCACCCATTCTAAAACGGAGGAATCTATAAATCACATTATCAGCATCATTTACTACATCATAATCTGCTAAACAAATTCCATCGCCTGGAGCGGTTTGTCCGGCAATGGTGATATCTCCATTTCTTATCTGTAACCTGCTTTTAAGCCTAATAGTTCCAGAAACTTCAAACACAACTATTCTTTTTCCGCTTTGGTTAATGGCATCTCTTAAACTTCCGGTACCGCTATCATTAAGATTTGTGACTTTAATTACTTTACCGCCTCGCCCACCGGTAATATCTTTTGCAAAACCTTCGGCTCCGGGAAAAGCATAAGCCGTTTCTGTAACTTTTACTGGCTTATCATCTGTAATAGGCTTTACAGGATTTGTAATTCCTGTATCATCATTACCCTTACTTTTCTTTTTACAAGCGGCATTTAGTCCACAAAAAACAAAAAAGAGTATTAAAATTTTTATATTACTTTTCATTTATCTGTTTATAATAAACATTTCTAAAAAAACTTGAAAACAGGTTATAATTTGATGTCGACAAGATTGCGACATGGTTTACCAAAACTAGTTATAGGGAGAAAAATAGAGGTTCTAATTTTGGTACAATTGGTTTAAATTTTGGTACTTAGGGATAAAAAACTCACCTAAAAAGCTTTATTCCATCGCTCAGCCATAATTTGTTTAAGATTTTTTTTGAAGAAGTTGCTGGAACGATGGTAAAATAATTTGTTAAGTAATAAGATTTAAGCTATTTTCTTATCATTGCCATTTCATTAGCGGCCATTATAAAAGCGCCCATTCCTTTAGGGTCGTCTTGAATTACAGGTTCGCTCAAGTAATAATCATAAGAACCACTTCTGTAAGGCTTGCCGCCTAAACCAGAAACTTGAACCGTCCCGTTTAAATGCAACAAACCATTACTATCTTTCTCTAAAAAAGTTTTTTTGACACCTGAAAACCCAGTTTTAGCAACCGAAATATAGTTTTTTGGAAGCACCCCTAAACGTACTCCTTTTGCTAAGGTGTAAACAAACATGTTTGATGCAGAAGCTTCGGGGTAATTGCCTTTTTCATTTTGTTTATCTAGCACTTGATACCACAAACCATTATTACCTTGTACCTTTTTAATTGCATTAGCGAATTCCTGTAAAATTTCTTCTAAAACTTTTCTTTTGGGGTGTTCTATTGGAAAAAACTCTAAAACATCAACCAATGCAATACCATACCAACCCATTGCCCTACCCCAAAAATTTAGAGAAGTTCCGGTTTCTTTATTTGCCCAAAGTTGCTCTTTAGATTCGTCCCAGCCATGGTATAATAAACCTGTTTTAGGGTCTTTGGCATGTTTGTTTAATAAGATGAACTGATTTGCTATATCGTTAAAGTTTTCAGGTTCATTAAATATTGCCGACCATTCTGCATAAAACGGTTGCCCCATATAAATACCATCTAACCACATTTGGTGTGGATAAACCTTCTTATGCCAAAACCCACCTTCTTTTGTGCGTGGGTGAGTTTTTAATTGTTCTCTTAAATAACTTGCGGCTTGTTTATATTTTTCTTCTTTGGTTTGTTTGTACAAAAAAAGTAAAACACTTCCGTTTTTAACGTAATCTATATTATAACTTTCTAAACTATACCTATCAATTTCTCCATTAGGTTGTACAAATAAATCCATAATGTGTTGCATGTACTTAATATACTTTTCATCATGGTTCCGTTTGTAAATTCCTTCCATTCCTTTAAAAAAAACGCCTAAATCATACGACCATTTTGCGGGTTTTCCTTTTTCATGTGTTAAAGAATCTGGCCATTTTACCATAATGGTTTTAGCCATATCCTCTGCAAGTTTACCTGCTTCTTTATTTTTATTTTGAGCATTTGCAGTAAAGGCAAAAAGCAATACTGAAGCTAAAAGTAAGTTTGTAGTTCTGTTATTATTGAACATCCTGTTTAGTTTAAAATTCTTGAGGTGCTTTGATATTAAATTTTAATAAGTCAACATTTTTGAATCAGCACCATGATTAAAGACAGCCTTAACATCTTCTTTTTTTCTATCTAAGTTTTTAAGGAGAATGTTTTTGGATGATATGCCGTTTATATCTAAAGTGATTTTATTTTTCTTATCAAAGTTTACTTTATCTAATAAAATATTCGAACCATTTTCTATGTAAACGCTTGGTACATTTTCCTTGGCAATAATTTTAGAATTTTCAATGGTTATATGGGTAGCATCTTTAATTTCTATTGCCTTATTTACATTCAAATAAAGGTTATCCATTTTTATGTTGTTGACCGCCATTTCTGGTAAGCCTCTTATAAAAACCCCTATTTCTGCTCCATTACAAACAACATTACTAATTTCTATATCTTTAAACTGCGGTGTTTCTACAGAAACTTTTGGTACTTCAACTTTTTGATTTGGCAGCGGAGGTTTTGTCCAGTAATACATATCAAAGTAAATGGCTTCATGCACAATATTAGACATGTTGATGTTTTTGATATAAATTTTCTCAACCACTCCTCCCCTGCCTCTAGTTGATTTAAATCTTAAACCTTTATCTGTACCAATAAAAGAACAGTCGGAAACAAAAATATTTTTTGCACCACCAGACATTTCGCTACCCACAACAAAGCCACCATGACCAGCATAAACAATATTGTTTCTGATGATGACATTTTCCGTAGGCATATTGCGTTTTCTACCTTCTTCATCTTTGCCAGATTTTATACAAATGGCATCATCACCAACATCAAAAACGGAACCTTCTACCAACACATTTTTACAAGACTCAATGTCAAGCCCGTCGCCGTTTTGCGCATAATCTGGGTTTTTGATGTTTAAATTTCTTATAGTCAAATTACTAGACATAAGTGGATGCAAATTCCAGGCTGGAGAATTTTGTAAAGTAACGCCTTCTAAAAGAACGTTATTACAACGTGTTATTACCACCAAGTTTGGTCTTAAAAAATCTTTTATAGGTTCAAAGTCGCTCAATTTTGCATTAGGCAATAATAGAACAGAACTTTTTTCAAGGTAGGCTTTTTTAGTTTTTTCTGTAGGAATCCAAATTTTACCATCATCGCTTACCAATCCACCAGAAGCTATTTTAGCTTTCCATTCGCGTTCTGTCAGTTTATCTTTACCAACCATTCTCCAAGCATCTCCATTCCCATCTATTATCCCTAAGCCGGTAATTGCTATATTTTCTTGGTCTGTTGCCATAACAGGAGATTCATTTCTAGCAGATGGTTTCCCTTCATAATTTCCTTCTATAATTTTATATTGATTAAAATCTGATGTAAATTGAAGAAAAGCATTACTTTCCAGATGTAAATTCACATTGCTTTTTAATTTTATTGGTCCGCTTAGCCAATAACCAGCCGGAACTAAAACAACACCTCCCCCTTTGCTACTACATGTATTTATAGCTTTATTTATACTTTCGGTATTTAGCGCAATCCCATCAGCTTTTGCTCCAAAATCTTTGATATTAAATGTATCTGTTTTAAAAAATGGTTCATTTATTTTTGGAAGATTGTCCCAACTATAATTATTAGTTTGTGCTTTAAGGCCATTGATTGAGCAAAAAAGAGCAGTTATACCTATAATTATTAAACTGTTTTTTGATTTCATTTTATGATTTTTTAATGTTATTTAATCTATTTAATTACTCCTGTTTTATTAACCATTGTTCGCAAAGATTAACCTATAAAGCTGTTGAACTAAGATTATTTCTTATTGCAACTGTAGATATACCTTTAGTAAAAACTTTATCTAAAACCAAAAAAGCATACAAACTTGGTAATTTATCAGGTTTAAAATATTTTGATTTTAGGTATATATTGGTTACACAAACTTAACGGATTTTAATTTCATTAGCCTGTAATCAAGTGCTTCAATTGGTTCGAAAATTGGTATATAGTGTTAAATTTTTGGTAAAAACTTACAGTAGTTAATTATTTGAACTAAAAAACCTTTAAACATTATTAAATTTTATTGTTGGTGTATGTTGTAGGACTAACTCCGAATTTTGCTTTAAAGCAGGTACTAAAATATTTAGGGTTGTTAAAACCAATGGCGTAAGCCACTTCAGAAATGTTTTTTGAGCCTGTTTCTAACATTTCTTTTCCTACATCTAGTCTGGTATCTCGCACAAATTCAACAGGTGCTAAGTTGGTTAAACTTTTAAATTTTTTGAAAAAAGCAGATCTACTCATATTCATCAAATCTGCAACAGTATCAATATTAAAATCTTTATCCTCTAAGCGCTCTTTCACCACTTTAATAGTTTTACTCAAAAACTCTTTATCTTCTGCTGTAATTAAGTTGTTTTCAGTTATATCCTTTTGTTCAGAAGTAGCTTCTCTATCTAAAACAGATTTAAAAATGGTTTTTCGTTGCTTAATAATTTTGTCAATTGCAACTGTGAGCAATTGCATATCAAATGGTTTTGGTAAATAATAATCTGCACCGTATTTTAAACCCGTAATATGGCTTTCGGTTGAGTTTTTTGCTGTGAGTAAAATAACCGGTATATGACTTGTTAGTGAATTGTTTTTTAGCTTATCCAGCATTTCCATTCCATCCATTTTCGGCATCATCACATCCGATAAAATTAAATCTGGCTGGATATCTAAAGCTTTTTTTAAACCTTCTTGGCCATTTTCTGCAGTTTCTATTCTAAACTTATCACTAAATTTATCAGATAAAAAGTTTCTTAATTCAAAATTATCATCTACTATTAAAACTAAAGATGGTTGTAATTCTTCAATATGAGGTTCTAAAATTTCATTAAAGTCTTCTTCATTAAAATCAATTACTAATTCGTCTTTTTCTAAATCTGCCACAAAAACAGCAGTTTCAGAAATAGGATTTTCCATAAACCTATTTAACTCAATAGTAATTTTTAATCCTCCAGCGTTATTATTTTGGGCATAAATACTTCCATCGTGAAGCAAAACTAACTCCTTAGCTAAAGCCAAACCAATACCAGAGCTTTTTACAGCTACTTTATTATCTCCTTCATAATAAATATTAAATATTTTCTGTAATTCAGTATCCAAAACACCCGGCCCTTGGTCTGATATTTCTATTTTACACCTTTTACCGTTATCAAATTCTTCAATATTAACATTTACCTTACCGCTAATTGGAGAAAATTTTATTGCATTAGCTAATACATTATAGATGATAATTTCAATTTTTTCAATGTCCCAATGACTTTTTAAACTGGTTAACGTAGAGGTTATTTGTACATTCAAATGTTTTTTACTGATGGCATCTTCAAAATAGCCGATTAAGTTTTTAACAAACGAAATTACCTCAATATCTTGTAAATTAAGTGTTGCTTTTCCACTTTGTACTTTCCTAAGATCTAGTAATTGATTTACTAACCTACTCATACGATTTGCATTTTTAAGCACAAGTTTAGCGTATCTTCTGCCCTTATCGCTTAACTTTTCATTGTTCAAAACCTCTGCTATCGGGTTAACAATTAAGGTTAAAGGAGTGCGTAGTTCGTGTGATATTTGTGTGAAAAAATCTACTTTTAACTCCGCCATTTTCTTTTCAAGTGCAATACCTTGGCGTAACTTTAACATGGTATAAATTACCCGCTGAATTATTATAATAGCAATTAACAATAAAAGAAAATATGTAGTATAAGCCCACCAAGTTTTCCAAAACGGTGGATTTATAACAATACTAATTGAACGAAATGGGATTGGGCTATAAAGCTCTTCGTTTAAACTCTTAACTTCAAACACATATTTACCCGGCGGTAAATTTGTATAAGTTACTGTCCGTTGTCCATTGGTGTTTCTCCATACATTATCAAAACCTAAAATTCTAGTTACGTAAACTTGCTTATCTGTAGCACTAAAATCAAGCGCTGCGAAATCTATGGTTACAATGTTTTGATTGTAATCTAAATTGATATTACTTAAATAACTAATATCATTTTTTAAGAAATCAGGGTTAAAAGTTCTTATATCATCTCCATTAATCTTTATACCCGTAAAAACCAAATTAGCCTTTGCTTTTTTTGAAAGAATTTTTGAAGGATTAAAGCTTAAAAATCCTTGCGTATTTCCAAACACTATTTTCCCGTCTGCCATCCTTACGCCAGAACTTTCAGAAAAACTCGCCTCTTCAGCTAATCCGTCAAAATAATTGAAATTTTGATGCTTTTTGGTGATTATTGAAAATTTTGAAATTCCGTTTTGGCTAGCAATCCAAAGATTTTTTTGATCATCTTCTGCACAACTCAGCAAAAAATCGCTTGGCAAACCATCTTTGGTAGAAAAATTTTGGAAAGTTAATGTATCAAGCGGATTATTTCCTATCGCCAAGTTAAGCCCGCCAGAAGAAGTAAGAACCCACATCTGATTTTTAGAATCGCGGTAAATAAATTGAACATCATTACCTCCCAAACTATGAATATTACCAGGCTGCTTTTTATATATTTTGAATTTGTAGTTTGTAGGAGAGCCGATATTAGGGTCAAAAACTACAAGACCTTCTGTTGTAGCTACCCATATTTTGCCATTTGCATCCTCCTTAATATTACGAATACGATTAAAGTTTCCGGCAGGATAATTTTTAAATGAATTATCAAGTGTTAATGCTTTGGTTTCACTTCCGTTTTTTTGCAACAAAATTAAACCTCCACTAAACGAGCCAGCCCAAATTCTACCTTTGCTATCTTTCAAAATAGTATATATGGAATTATCACCGCTATTTTTTAAAATTCTCTTTTCAAAATAGTGGTTGCTTAGCTTATATTTTTGTTGCTGCGCATCAACGGGTACAGCTTTAAATAACCCATTAGATTTTGTACCAAACCACATTGTTCCATCCTGTTCTCCATAAATGGCATAAATCCCAGAATTGAAAGGAATTTGGTGAACAAATAAATTATTTAATGGAATATTATTTTTAAGCACAATTAATTTTTGACCTTTTGTGCCCACCCACAAGCGTTTATGTTGGTCTGCGTAAATCCCCCTTACCTCATTATCCATCATAAAATTGGTATTGGCTTTTACCCTTTGTTGGTTAAATTCATATTGTTTAAGAACAACTTTATCAATCCCGCCTTTATCTCCTAAAACCCAAACTACATTTGGAGAAAAATAGAAAGTATGAAAAATTGAGCTACTCAATTGCCTTACTCCAAGCTTTTCCTCATCAGAAATATTTTGCATTTGTTGTTGCTCACTGTTGTAAAACATGAGTCCATATCTGCCTAAAGCTATCCAAACAATTTTATTAGCATCTTCATAAATGCTATAATTTGGCGTATTATCTTTGTCAAAAGCATATACCTCTTGCGGAAAAAGAGTGATAAGTTGCTGTGTTTTTTTATCAAAAAAAACAACGCCATAACTTTCTGATGTTATAAATAAATTACCATCACTGCTTTCAAAAATTGTATGTAATGCCGATTGGTTTTTAGTTGCAGCTAATAATTTGATTTTTCCGTTTTCAGTTACGGCTATTAGTTCTCCTTTATTTGTAGAACAAAATAGGGTATTACCGTCTTTTGATACTTTTATAGAAGTTATTATTCCGGTTGTTAGTTGATAGGATTTTATTGTGCTTTGATTATATTTTACTGAAAAAAGTTTACCAGCTGATGTGTACCAGATAACACTTTTTCCGTCATCCATTTTTTCAGTGTTAAGCCCGCGTGTTTTTTCCAAAAAGCTTGTAACGTAATCACAATCATTTATTTTTTTAAGCACACAAACTCCTTTAGGTGTTGATAACCAAACATTCTGAGCTTTATCTATATGGAAGAATGAGATTTTATCAAATCCCTTTTGGTTGATGTCAAACTTTTTATACTTGGGATATTTGCCTAAAGCATCCTGAATTAAAAAAACTCCTTTGTTTGCCGATAATAACCAAACCTGGTTTTTGGCTACTGCTAAAATTCGAGTAAATACCAATCCTTTTATAGACTCATCGTTTAATAATTCGTAAAGCGGTGTAAATAAACCAGTGCGTTTGTCAAACCTGTAAACCTGACTATCGTATGCTTTTATCCATAAAAATCCGCCTTCTTTATCTTCAACAATAGCATCAATTCTATTACTTTTTAAGCTAGAATTATCGCCAGGGTAAGATTTAAAGTTAATGAAGTTTTGGCCATCAAACCTGCTTATACCTGCCCAAGAACCAAACCAAACAAACCCATCTCTATCTTTTATTGCGGTTGTTACTTTATTATCGGAAAGACCATCTAAAGTAGAGTAATGCTTTATGCTAACCAAATTTTGCGCAGTGCTATGCAATGTCCAAAGGATGAACATCAACATTGAGTAAAATTTGATATTTAAAAACATTAAAGTTTCTTATTTAGTTTGAAAAGAGATGTCAATCTTTCATTGCATTATAAACTAATTTAGCAACTTCAACACCTCCTTCTGTTTGAAAGTGTGTATTGTCTTTTTGCCCATTTGGATAAGCATCATATTCTCCAGAATCTAAATTCATAAAATATTTATTACTCACATATTCTTCTCCTTTAGATGAAAAGAAAATCATAGAAAGCTCATTTAAATCAACCAGTTTTACGTTTAATTCTTTTGCAACTTCTTTTACTGCTTGTGGATATTCTCCGTGAACATTGCTAAGTTTTCCGTTTTCCCAAGGATAATTTCTTGCAACTGGCGTTAATAAAATTGGTAAAGCTCCTTTATCTCTGGTCTGGCTAACATACAAACGTAAAAATTCTTTATAACCGGGAATATCAACAAAGCGTTCTGGTTTATCTTTAGATGCATCATTGTGTCCAAATTGTATCATTACAATATCACCTTTCTTTAGGCTTTTGTAAACAGCAGACCATTTCCCTTCCTCAAAAAAAGTACGGGTACTTCTGCCACCTTTTGCTCTGTCATCTACTTTTATGCTGTCGGCTTTCGTTATATTTCTAAGTTTGTATAAACTATCTTTTAACAAAAGTGGTTGAAAAACCTGACCCCATCCTACCTGCGGAAATCTTTTTGATTGATAATCGTTTTCCAAAGAATAATCTGCCACAGTTGAATCGCCGATAAGGTAAACCGTTGCAATTTTCTTTTTAAAAATTGTAAATGATGCAAAAAGAATTAATGCCGGGATTGTTAAAAATTTAATTTGTTTCAATTTGATTATTTTAAAGGTTCTACCCTAAACCAATCAACATCTACATATCCCGAGTCGTTAATTTGAGTTTGTCTAACTGCATACAAGCCAATTTTTGCACCAACCCATTTTCCGGGTGTTGCAGTAAAAGTGGTTCCGGCATCAACAAAGTTTTTATTATCAAAACTATAAAACCAATTACATTTTGCGCCTTCACTTACTTTTACACGAACGTAAATAGCATTTGTTTTTAGCTTTAATAAAGCCGTTTCTTTTTCTTCTTTACCTTTTACTGCGCCTTCGCAAACTCCATAATTTAGGTATAAGCCATCTGCTTTACTTTTAATAGAAAGTGTGCTATAATCCTGACCTAAAATTACCAAACCAACACGCTCATTCTCTAATTTTTCATTTGGGGTAAAAGTTAGTTTGGTGGTAACCATAAATTCATCTGCTGGGAATTTTTGTCCTAAAATATTAGGCACATCCCATAAGTTTTTAGCTTCTTGTGGAACTTGCTTGGTATATAATCTTAAACTGCCATGGTTACTTGGCATTGCCCAAGTTCCGTTAGGGTTTGCTTGCCATTGCCATTGATTTCCTAATATTGGAGATTCAAACTCATCTGATTCTGCTGGCGTAACCATTGGCCACTTTTTGCCAACATTTGGTTTTTTGTATTCCAAAACAGGTTCTCCTCTACCGTCGTCATCTTTATCTAAACCTATTACAGGCCAGTCTTTTACCCATTTCATAGGTTGTAAATGCATTACCCTACCATAAGCTTCTTTATCTTGAAAGTGAAAAAACCAATCCTCACCAGTTTGCGTGTCCACCCAAGCACCTTGGTGAGGCCCATTTACAGATGATTTCCCTTGATCCATTACATTTTTACGCTCATAAGGGCCATAAACATTTTTTGACCTTAAAATTAATTGCCATCCGGTTGGCACCCCGCCCGCAGGTGCAAAAATGTAGTAATATCCGTTTCGTTTATAAAATTTTGGGCCCTCAATGGTTGGGTCGGTTTCATGTCCATCGTAAACAATAATACTTTCACCGGTAACTTTTGTACCTTCTAAGTTCATTGGTGCAATAGCAATTACACTTTTTATACCTGCCCTACTTCCTGCATAAGCATGAACTAAGTAAGTTTTTCCATTTTCGTCCCATAATGGGCAAGGATCAATTATTCCCTTACCAGCATAAACTAGCTCAGGTGCAGACCATGGTCCTTTTGCATTTTTAGCTCTGGTAAGATATATTCCAAAATCTGGATCAGGGTAATAAATGTAAAACTCGTTATTATGATAACGTATAGACGGTGCCCAAACTCCGTTACCGTGTTGTACTTTGTTAAAAACTTCTTCTGGAATTTGCTTTTGCAATACATGAGTAAGTATTGTCCAATTAATCAAATCTTTTGAATGTAAAATTGGCAAACCTGGCACATGATTAAAACTGGAAGATACCATATAATAATCCTCGCCCACTCTTATTGCATCCGGATCAGAGTAATCTGCATTTAAAACCGGATTTTTGTAATTACCATTACCTAAATCAGAAACCCAAACTTTAGAAATATAATTTGATTCTGACGGCTTACTTTCTTGAGCTTGAGCAATTGATAAACTTAGCAAACAAATAGGCGCTAAAAAATAACTTTTCATATATAATTTTTAATTAGGAATTCCTTTTTGAAGGAATATAACTGGGTTACTGTAATAGCAATTTTAGCTATTAAGTTAAACAATATGAAGAAAAGCACCGGTTTAATCTGTGCAAACGTTGCCGGGAAATAAAAAAAGGAGACTATTTTAAATAAAGAACTTAATTGCTTTTATAAAAAATATAGAATTTAAGGCGTTTTTATTTAATGATTTTAGAATAATGCAGTCCGCCGTTTCATAAAAAAAGTGGAAAGAGTACATTTCCACTTTTTTATAATTTTAAACAAGCTATATACGTAAAAACATAAAAAAGCCTTTCCGTTAAATATTTGAATTGCGAATTTTAAATTTCGGTATTAATTAATGACTGGGATTTGGCACTTTTAAGCAAAGCATCTATTACTTTCATATTGTTTTCGGCATCGTTTAGGGTAAACGGTACTTTTTCATCATTTAAAATAGCATCAGCAAAAGCTTCACATTGTAACTGATATTGATTGGCATTAAATATCATTTCCTTTTTACCAGCATCATTATTTAAAATAATTTTGCATTCGCCACTGGTTGGTGCATTACAAGGAACTTCAATTTCAATATGCCCTTTATCGCCTAAAACATGACAGCGTTGGTAACGATAAGCTTGAGTAGTACAAGAAAAGGTAGCTACAACTTGGTTATCGAAGTTTAAAATACCAGAGGTTAAAAAGTCAGTTTCAAAAACAACATCATGTGCAATTGAAGCAAAAACACTAATAGGTTCTTTATCTAAAATAAATCTTGGGTAAGAAATGCAGTAACAACCAATATCCATTAAAGCACCGCCACCTGCTTCTTTCCTGTTTCTAATATTATTACCATCAGCATTGTAATAAGAAAACAAGGTATGAATTGCTTTTACGTTGCCAATATCTCCCTTTTTTATAATTTCTTTAACAGCTAACCATTGCGGATGAAATTTATACATAAAACCTTCCATTAACTTTAAGTTAGGGAAATCTTTAACGTAGGCATTTAACTCAGCAGCTTCTTTAGCATTTAAGCCAATTGGTTTTTCGCAAAGTATGTGCTTCCCTTTTTTTAAAGCTTTTAAAGTATACTCTAAATGTAAATTATTTGGTAATGGGTTGTAAATAGCATCAATTTCATCGTCTAAAAACAAATCTTCGTAATTATTATAAACTTTCGGAATATTAAATTCGGCAGCTATTTTATTTACTTTTTCTGTATTAGAAGAGGCAATGGCTGCAACTTTACCGTTATTACTTAAATTAATTGCAGGAATAACATGGTTTAAGGCAATATTAGCTGTACTTAAAACTCCCCACTTAACGCTTTTACTCATCGTTATAATTAATCTACTTTTACAGTTAAAGGATTTTTTAAGTTTTCACTAAAGTTTTCTAAATAACTAAACCAGGCTTCTGGTTTTTCAAAATTCCCGCTTTTGCTCCATCCACCACCTTGGTAATAACTCACATTTTTATTTTTATCAGGTTCTACAACCATAAAAACATGTTGGTCAGATTCTTTTGTTTCTTTTACATTTGATAAAGGATACACCACTCCCACTCCCATAAATCCGTTTACAGTTCCTCCGTCTGCTTGGTCCCAATAGGCTACATAATTTGCAGCTTTATCCATTTTTTTTACGCCGTTATTCTTATGTTTTGTAACCCCAGCTGCAATTTGCAATGCCCCATCAGTAACATAATTATTTACAACTTTATTTAATTGACTGCCAGCATCTAACGAAATAGTTTTGGTTTCTGTTACATTTTTTCCATTCACTAAATATGGTTTATAACTCAATTTAAAACTGAACCTTATTGGGCCGTTATCTAAAATTTCATATTCAGAATAGTTAATAGGATAAATTATTTCGTTACCAACAATTGGCGATGCATTACCAGCTCCTAAGGTTATGCCCACGTGATATGCATCTACTCCTTCGCCATTATCTTTATGGTAATTATCAGATTTATACCATTTATTAATTACTAAACCTGATGTTCTTTTTGCCCAAAAATCAATCCCTTTTGCCATACCAGCCTTACCTTCTAAAGCTTCGCCATACATCCTAAAAGCTACTTTATCATTTTCCCAAGCAAAATCATCAAATCTTTCTGGTACTTGCCGACCGTAAACTTTAGTTTCATATTTAGCAGGCGTACCTTTTGTAATTAAAAACTTTTGGCTGCTTTGTGCATTAATATTGGTTTGAAAAATAATAGATTGAGGATTTTTTTCTCCGTTATAGATGATTTGAGAAGGAATTTCTTTGCCGCTACTCTCCTCTTTTACTATAATTTCATTAAAATTTAAATCTTTAAGTTTTGATAATCGCTTCCAATCAATTTCTATAGTTTCTGCAGTTTTATTCAATTTTGAAGAATTTTCCACTGTAACTGTAATAGGCTGATCTAAATTTTTTATGGAACTACAAGAAATAAATGTTGCATTTATTAACAAACATATAAACGCAATGGAGGCAATATTTTTGGGGAATTTCATATAGTTCTATTTAGGATTTTGAATTATTTTGAAAAATTTTATCTATTTAATTGATATTTAAAGCTTTAAAAACCTTTTAACTGACACATTTTTGCATAAAGTATTATTAAGCCTAAAAATAGAAATAAATTCTGTGAAACAATTTATTAATAGATAATGAATGCGTTTTATAATTGCATTTAGTTACTTTACATAAATAATGAATAACTTAAAAACTAAACAAATAAAATATGCTGCAACTGTTACAAGTTTAGTTTTAGCTTACTTAGCATTTGGTTATTTTATTGACGATAGAACAAATATTATAGCAATATGGGCGGCTCTAGCAGTTTGTTTTACATTGTACTTTATCATATTGAAAAAATACAACAACACCTTTTTAAACGATTATAACTTTAAACTTGCTTTAGCATTAAGGTTTGTATTTCTGTTTTCTTTTCCGCTTTTGAGCGATGACATTTACCGGTTTATATGGGATGGTAGCCAATTATTAAATGGTATAAACCCTTTTGCCTTTACCCCTACTGAACTGATAAATAATAATTACACTTGGTTAGATGTTTCACTTTTTGAAAAGATGAACTCGCCTGTATATTATTCTGTTTATCCGCCAATAAATCAATTGGCTTTTTCGGTAAGCGCTATACCCGGAAAAGGCAATTTAGTAGCTTCAATAATTATATTACGATTAATAATTATAGCTTTTGACATTGGTAATCTGATAATCATCAAAAAACTTTTAGCATTTTATAACAAAAACCCAAAGCTGCTTTTTATTTATGCGCTAAACCCTTTGGTAATTATTGAGTTTGCAGGTAATTTACATTTTGAAGCTGTAATGATATTTTTTAGTTTATTAAGCTTTTGGTTTTTACTACAAAACAGGTGGATTTTAGCTGCAATTGCCTTAGCTTTTGCTGTTTGTGCAAAACTATTACCGCTTATATTTTTACCATTATTTATTAAACAAATAGGCTTTAAAAAATCTATATATGCTGGCTTAATATGTTTGGTGGTAATACTTACCTTATTTTTACCGCTCATTTATAACATAAATCTTGCTCAAAATTTCGTATCAAGTATTCAATTATATTATGGTAAATTCGAGTTTAATGGCAGCATTTATCAGGTATTTAAACAAGTTGGCTGGAGCCTTTTAGGCTATAACCCAATCGCTTACACCAGTAAAATATTAATTACTTTAACCCTAATTGGTTTTTTAATTAGCTATTTAAAAACCGAAAACATATTGGTTAGCGCATTTTGGATGCTATTTACTTATACCATTTGTGGCGCAATTGTGCATCCTTGGTATATTTTATTTTTAATTACCTTAACTCCTTTTGTAAAATGGCGTTTTGCAATTTTATGGTCTGTACTTATTTGTTTAAGCTATTATACCTATCATACAATACCTTATCAAGAAAGTTTGCTCTTAGTGATTATAGAATATATTTTACTTTTCGGATTTATAGCTTACGAAGTTTGCTTTAAGAAATTACCCTTAAAAAAAATATACTAATTTTGTATTCCATCTATCAATATTTAGAAAATGTTAAGCAAAAACCCGCAATTAGAATTAGCTTCAGAATTTGTACAAAATACAGATAGAAACATCTTTTTAACGGGAAAAGCAGGAACAGGGAAAACCACATTTTTACATCAATTAAAAAAAACCTGCCCAAAAAGAATGGTAGTTGTTGCACCAACTGGCGTAGCTGCAATTAATGCTGGCGGTAGTACCATTCATTCCTTTTTTCAATTACCATTTGGTCCTTTTGTACCAGGTCAGTCAGAAAAGAACAATCAAAATCGCAAAATGAACCGCGATAAAATAAACCTGATTAAGAGCTTAGATTTATTAGTGATTGATGAAATTAGTATGGTTAGGGCTGATACTTTAGACAGTATTGATGAAGTTTTACGCCGATACAGAGACCGTACTAAACCTTTTGGTGGTGTGCAACTATTAATGATTGGCGATTTGCACCAACTTTCGCCAGTGGTAAAAGACGATGAGTGGGCTTTGCTAAAAGATTTTTACAGCAACATTTATTTTTTTAACAGCAATGCTTTAAAACAAACTTTTCCAATAAATATTGAGCTAAAACACATCTACCGCCAATCTGACGATTTTTTTATTGGAATATTAAACGCAGTGAGGGAAAATAAAATTGATGCTGAAACTTTAGCAAAGTTAAATTCAAGATACATCCCAAACTTTAATCCTCATGAAGATGAAGGTTATATTACTTTAAGTTCTCACAACTATTCGGCAAATCAAATTAATGAGGTTAAATTAGAAAAGCTAAAAAGTAAAGCTTATAAATTTACAGCTGATGTTAATGGAGATTTCCCCGAGTTTTCTTACCCTAACGCTTTTGAATTAACATTTAAAGTTGGTGCTCAAGTAATGTTTGTTAAAAATGATGTATCAAGAGAAAAACTTTATTTCAACGGAAAAATAGGGACGATAACAAAAATTAAGGAAGAAACAATTTTTGTAAAATGCCCCGGAGATTACCAAGAATTGGTAGTTAATAAAACAGAATGGCAAAACTTTAAGTATGAACTTAATACTTCAACCAAAGAAATTGAAGAAAATATAATTGGTACTTTTTCTCAGTTCCCTTTAAAATTAGCTTGGGCAATAACCATACATAAAAGTCAAGGTTTAACCTTTGAAAAAGCTATTATTGATGCAAACGCAGCTTTTGCTCATGGACAAGTTTATGTGGCTTTAAGCCGATGCAAAACTTTTGAAGGTTTGGTATTGCACTCCCCTATTAGTTTCAATAGTGTAAAAACCGACGGTACAGTTGCAAATTACACCAGAAATGCAGAAGAAAATGCACCAGATAAAAATCATCTTACGCAGTCTAAAATTGTATTTCAACAAAATTTATTGTACGATTTATTTGATTTTAAAACCTTAAAAGGAGCATTATTTTTAATAAAAAAACATGCAGAAGAAAACCATCAAACCATTAATGATGGCTTTTTAGATGATATTAATAAAATTAGAGAATTAGGCGATACAAAAATATATGATGTTGCTGAAAAGTTTAAACGTCAAATTCATGCTCAATTGCAAAACAATGTGTTACCAGAAGAAAATGACGATCTACAAGAACGTATAAAAAAGGGTTGTAACTATTTTTCGGAGCAATTAGAAACCATAAGCCAAGCCTATAAAGAACTTACTTTTGATGCTGATAACAAATCGGTTAAGAAACAAATTGAAGAAGACTTAGAAAACTTAAATAAGGAAATATTTATTAAACAAAGCGCTTTAAAATTATGTAGCGATGGATTTAAAACATTATCGTATTTAAAAACTAAAGCTAATGCCGAAATTGATTTTAATAATACGAAAAAAGCAGAGGCAAACATAACACCTAAACAAAGAGTAACAGTGGCGCCAGCTGGAGTAAAAAATGGTTCTCTTTTTCAGGTTATTAAAAAGTGGAGAGATGAGCTAGCAAGTGATAATGGCGTACCAGTTTACCAAATTTTACCACAAAAAGTATTAACAGATTTGGCTAACAAACTGCCATCTAACTTTGAAGAATTAGAAAGTATTAAAGGCATTGGTAAAATAAAAGTAAAACAATACGGTAACGAAATATTGACCATGATTGCTGATTATTGCCAAAGCAACGATATTAAGCAAGCCCCATTACAAAGTTTACTGAGTGCAGATGTAAGCAACAAAACAGATACAAAAAGAGTAAGTTTAAATTTGTTTAAAGAAGGTAAAACAGTAGCAGAAATAGCAATACAGAGAGGTTTTGTAGCTTCAACAATTGAAACTCACTTAACGCATTACATAGAAAGTGGAGAGATTTCTATTTTTGATTTTATGGATAAAACAAAAATAGATTTAATTACAGATTATATTGCTGAGCATAACCCAAACGCTATCAACCAAACAAAAGAAGCTTTAGGAAACGAAATATCTTACGGAGAAATTAGGGCTGTAATGAAGCATCTACAAATGCAGGAATAAAAAAAGGCTCGATTTTATTCAAATCGAGCCTTTTTTGCATAGTTGGATTTTAATTATAAAATCCAGCTAAATTTATATTCCATATTTGGAGTTTTAATTCTATCAGCAATTCTTAAAAGTCTGTTTGGTAAAGCAACTACATAATCTCTTGCTTTTTCTCCAGCTTCGTTCAAATCTTTCATGCTTTCCACATTCCAATCCTCAATTAAGTTTTTCAAAATGTCAACATAATCTACCGCAGTGTAAACACCTAAACGTTGTGCTGCATCAGTAAAATGCCCAAAAGTGTGCCCAATATTAGTACCAAACTCTCTTAAAAAATGCGCTGGCATTACAATTTTTTTGCGCATCATATCTTCAAAAGCTATCATTACTTCACTAGCATCAACTTCAAAAGCTTTGCTTATAAAAGCTTTATATGCTTTAGCATGACGAGCCTCGTCTGCAGCAATCACACCGCACATTTTAGAAAGTTGTTTATCGCCCGCATTTTTAGCTAACATGGCAACTCTTCTGTGCGAAACGTTTGTAGCAATTTCTTGAAAAGAAGTATAAATAAAGTTACGATAAGGATCATGACCTGTACCAATATCAAAACCATCTTGAATTAAGTATTGAGTAGATGCTTCCATCGCTCTCATATTCACTCTTCCGCTTAAATAAAGGTATTTATTTAATAAATCACCATGTCTGTTTTCTTCGGCTGTCCAAGCTCTTACCCACTTCATCCATCCACCTTGTTCGTTTCTTGATATATCATCAACCATAGTTAACCATGATTCATAGGTTGGTAAAGCTTCTTCGGTAATAGTATCTCCTACTAAAACGGCCATCAAATCATAAGACAGCTCTTTAGCGTTTCCTTGTAAATCTTTTACTTCATCAAAAAAAGTATCTTTGCTAGAGTCAGGTAAAAAATCGGCTGGTTGCCACATTTCTTCAACTGGCTTTAAATAATCTGCCATTTCATTCACCATAAACGGTTCTAAATAGCTTAGTACTTCTTTTCTCGATCCAATTGGTAATTCTATCATAAAAATATTTGAGAAACAAAGATAATGATATGCACAAACAATAACGAGTATTGCCACATAATCTTTACCGGTAAATGTAAAAAAAAATTAGTCACTTGTTAATTATAAAACAAACCAATACTTTTGCGGGTGATATGTTAAAACGCTTTATTTGCATATTCTTGGTTATTTTAATGGGCATTTCAACCTTTACTAGGTTGTTTTATTTTGCTGGCTACGAAATAAATAAAGATTATATAGCTAAGGTGCTTTGTATCAATAAAAACGTACCTGAGCTAAATTGTAACGGTAAATGTTTTTTATCAAAAAAAATTGCCGAGGCAGAAAAAAAAGAACAATCTGCTGAACGAAATACTCAAAAAGACATTACACAGCAGGTTATGCTGATTTCGACCTTTAATTTCTTATTTAAAGATACACAAACAACTATTCTACAAAAAGAATACCTTAACAATTATTCCCTTTTAAATTACTCTTCATTTTTTCAGCCTCCGCGTTTTTTAAGCAATATTTATTCTATTGGCTAATTAATTAGCTATCAATTTATTGTAAAAAAAAACAAAATATAAATGAAAAAACTATTTATAATGGCTTTTTTAGCCATTGCTATGGTGTCTTGTAAAAAAGAAGATACTGCAATTGTTGGAACCGGAACTTTAGATTTCGATTTTGAAAACGTAGTTAATAACGCTCCTCTGGTATTAGGAAATCAATCTTACACCAATGCACAAAACGAAAGCTTTACAGTGAGCACTTTTAAATATTACGTATCAAATATTGAATTAACTCATACTAACGGCACTATTTATAAAGCCCCAGAAAATTATTTTTTAATAGACCAATCTCAAAGCGAAACCTTTGCTCAACAATTAACAAATATACCTGCCGGTGATTATCATAAAATCTCTTTCACCATTGGTGTAGATTCTGCCCGTAATTTCGCTGGTGCACAAACGGGGGTTTTAGCTCCTGAGAAAGGAATGTTTTGGACATGGAATTCTGGCTATATTTTTTTAAAGATGGAAGGTACTGCTGATGCTTCTACTAAATCTACTAAGGCTTTGGCATTTCATATTGGTGGCGCTACTGCAACAACAAATGCAATCCGTAAAGTTTCTTTTAATATTCAAAATACGTTAAGAGTGCGTACTACATCAGCACCAGAATTGCATTTTAAGGTCAATGTTGCAGCAATGTTTACCGGAACCGAAGAAATATCTTTTGCACAATACAATACGATACATGGCGGTGCAAATGCACTAAAAATTGCAAATAACTACGCTCAAAGTATGTTTAGTTTAGACCATGTGCACAATTAAACATTTTTGTATTTAAAGTAAACCATTTATATAAAATAGCTGAAAAAAATATCAGCTATTTTATTCAAATTTTAAAAGATATATCATGAAAAAGGCAAGCATTTTTTCGATTATAGGTATCATCATTTTTATGGTTTCTTGTGCTAAAGACAACGACATCAATAAAATTATTAACGTGGTAATTCCAAACGGTTTTCCAGCTTTAGAGTATGATTTTAAGGATAATCAACCTACTCAAAAAGGGTTCGATTTAGGTAAAAAGTTATTTTACGACCCAGGTATTTCTAAAGACGGTACAGTTTCTTGCGGCACTTGCCACCAACAATTTGCTGGATTTGCAAATTTAGACCATACTACCAGCCACGGAGTTGATAATTGCTTCGGTAAAAGAAACGCCCCGGTAATGTTCAATTTAGTGTGGAGAGATAATTTTTTACATGATGGCGGCATAAAAAACCTAGAATTAGTGCCATTAAATGCAATGGTAGATGAATGTGAAATGGCTAATGATGTAATTACAATACTTAATTATTTAAAATCGAAGCCCGATTATCTAACGGCTTTTAGAAAAGCATTTGATAGTGATGAAATTACGTCGCAAAAAATGTTGAAAGCTTTAGCACAATTTACAGGTTTAATGATTTCTGCGGACAGCAAATATGACAAAGTTAATGCTAAAAAAGAAAGTTTTACCCCACAAGAACAAGCTGGTTATGCTTTGTTTTTGCAAAAATGTGCTAGCTGCCACACAGAACCATTATTTAGCGACAATAGCTTTAGAAACAACGGCTTGGACTTAGTTTATTTTGATAAAGGAAGATCAACCATAACAGATTTAGCTACCGATGATGATAAATTTAAAGTCCCAACTTTAAGAAACATTGAATTAAGCAGTCCTTACATGCATGACGGAAGGTTTAAAACTTTAGAGCAGGTATTAGATCATTATCAAAACAATATTAAAAACAATAAAAATTTAGACCCTGTTTTTTCTAAAAGCTTAGGCCTAAGTAATGATGATAAAAATAATATCATCGTTTTTCTAAAAACATTAACAGATTATACGTTTATTAAAAACCCAATATTCAGTGAAAATTAAACTCGTTATATTATTAACAATCATAACTTCAAGTACTTTTGCTTGCGATATTTGCGGTTGTTTTATGGGAATTACACCTTATGACAACCAAAGCAATTTTGGAGTTTATTACCGTTACCGTTCTTACAATGGGTACACCGGGCAAAAACAACAATTTTTTCCGTCAAATAGTTCTTTTTTACCAACAAAAAATCAAACAACTTTTTCGCAAGGACAACACAATGGCTTAAACAGCGATTATGAGATTTATAGAACCACGGAAGCAAGAGGTAAATATTTTATACAAAAAAGATGGGAAATTAATGCCATTATCCCTTATTTAAACAATTCTGAACGTTACAACAATCAAACTAGCACAATTTCTGGTTTGGGGGATATTAATGTTTATTCTGGCTATCATTTAATCAGAAAATTAGACCGAAAAATAAATCAACGTTTAATTACTGGTTTAGGAATTAAAATGCCAACGGCAAACCATACCATAAAAAGTGACGCAGGTATTACTTATTCTACGCCTTTTCAGCCTGGCACTGGCAGCACAGATGCTTTTATTTATGCCAATTACATATTAGGTTATAAAACTTGGGGGTTTAGCATCAATTCGTCTTACAAAATTAACGGAGAAAATAAGGAACAAGAGTCTATAGCAAATAGCACCACTAATTTTTTAAGTGTTTTCAAAAAAATTGAAATTAATAAAAATGTTAAAATTATACCTTCTTTACAAGCTGCTTATGAATATTCTAAAGGAGAAATGTATAAAGGAAATTTAACTGGAGAGCATGAAACAAATAATTTACTTACTGGTGTTGGATTAGATATATTTGTAAAAAACATAGCATTTAATACAAGCTTGCAAACCAATACATGGTCTGCAGTAACAGATCATCCGCGTAGCAGCGGGCGTTTAGTTTTAGGAATTACTTACAATATTAATCAACTTTACTATGCAATTAAATAAATTATATACTGCATTATTAGCAGTAACGTTACTATTTAGTACTTCTTGTAATAATGAAAAAGAAGAGCAAAAAGAAATGCAACACAAAGTAATGCATACCCATGATGAATTAATGAGCCAAATGGGCTTATTAATGGAAAACAAAAACAAAATAAAGGTTGTTTTATTAAAGTTAGATAGTCTAAAAAACACTAACCCAGATACAGATACAACGCTTGTTAAAAACAATTTAATGGCTGCAACTAAAGAATTAGAAAAAGCAGACGAAGACATGATGGATTGGATGCATGGCTTTAATCCAGATTATACTGGCAAAAAACACGAAGAAGTAATGGAATACTTAAAAGAGCAGGAAATTAAGATTCTTGTTGTTGAAAAAACCTTTAAAAACGTTTTAATAAAATCAGATTCTTTAATTAATAAATACAAATAAATGAAAAGATTATTCTTAGTTATATTTTCTATATCAATCATCTCTGCTTGTTCGCAATCAGAAAAAAAACTACCAATTTTAGGTGAAAGAGAGGCCGTAGAAAAAATAGTTGATGGAAAAACAGTGGTTGATACAGTTTATAAAACAATTCCGGATTTTAGTTTTTTAAACCAAGATAGCATTGTTATTAATAGCGATTCTTTAACTAACAGTATTTACATAGCTGATTTCTTTTTTACCTCCTGCCCTTCTATTTGCCCAATTATGAGTAAAAATATGCTTTCAATTTATAATAAGTATAAAGGAAATAATGAGGTTAGGTTTTTATCTTACAGCATTGACCCTAAACATGATACTATACCAGTTTTGAAAAAATACGCTACAAAATTAGGCGTTGAAGGCTCGCAATGGAGTTTTTTATTGGGTGATAGGGATACAGTTTATAACTTAGCAAGAAACGGATACATGTCTTACACTAAAGAAAATGCTGACGCTCCTGGAGGTGTAGAACATTCTGGTTACTTTATTTTAGTTGATAAAGAAAAAAGGATTAGAGGTGCTTATGATGGTACAGATAAAACTCAGGTAGAAACATTAACTAATGATATTGATATTCTTTTAGCCGAGTATAAAACCAATAAATGAGAAAAGCTTTTTTAATACTCACTTTCAGTTGTTTTGTTTTAGCCATATTTTTAACTGCTTGTGTTAATGAGGATAGTATTAAATATCAGCGTTATTATGCAGATGGCTCTCAACTTTACAAAACACATTGTGCAAACTGCCACATGGATGATGGCAAAGGCTTAGCGGCGCTAATACCACCATTAACAGACACTACCTATTTGATTAAAAATAGAGAAAAGTTGGTTTGTTTTATTGTTTATGGAATGAAAGATAGTATTGTTATTAATGGCATAGATTACCAAGGTGTTATGCCTGCTGAAAAACATTTAGCACCTATTGATTTGGCTAAAACCCTAACCTATATCACTAATTCTTTTGGCAATAAACAAGGTATTTATGATGTAACAGAAGTTGATAAATTTTTAAAAGCGTGTAACTGATAATATTTATACCTTTGTAAGGCAAATGGCTCTATCGCTGTTCTGATTTAATTATTAGGATGGAGGAAAGTCCGGGCAACATAGGGTATCCTGCTTCCTAACGGGAAGGCGTTTTGTAATAGAACGACAGAAAGTGCTACAGAAAATATACCGCTACGTTTAGGCGAAGTAAGGGTGAAAATGTGAGGTAAGAGCTCACAACTTTGTATGGCGACATGCATCGTGGTAAACCTCAGGAGTTGAAAGATCAAATAAATCTCAAACGTCAGGGCGACTCGTTCTGCTGTGTTAAATCACTATTGAGAAGGGTAGATCGTTAGACTGTAATAGCAATATTATGGCAAGATAAATGATAGAGACATTCCGAATTGTTATGGGATGACAGAACCCGGCTTACAAATTTGCATTATTACAAGCATTTTGAAGTCCTGCAGCAATTGCAGGGCTTTTT
The DNA here is from genome assembly GCF_042684645.1 of Pedobacter alpinus. Classification (NCBI taxonomy): domain Bacteria; kingdom Pseudomonadati; phylum Bacteroidota; class Sphingobacteriia; order Sphingobacteriales; family Sphingobacteriaceae; genus Pedobacter; species Pedobacter alpinus. The sequence continues at coordinate 80,293 of NZ_JBHULV010000046.1, read as the reverse complement.
TTTTGTTTAAAGAATTTTTAATTGTCCAAAATTATATACACTTTTATATTATAGAAAATTATTTTATGGCAAAAATATTAATCATTGACGACGAAAGAGCAATTAGAAACACGTTAAGAGAAATTTTAGAATATGAAGACTATAAAGTTGACGATATAGACAATGGTGGTGATGGATTAGAGATGATGAAAAACATTGGTTACGATTTGGTATTATGTGATATCAAAATGAACAGAATGGATGGTATGGAAGTACTTACAACAGCCCAGGCTTCTCATCCAGATCTTCCTTTCATCATGATATCTGGCCATGGAACTGTAGAAACCGCTGTTGAAGCTTCTAAAAAAGGTGCTTTTGATTTTATTTCTAAACCGCCTGATTTAAACAGACTTTTAATTACCGTAAGAAATGCTTTAGATAGGGGTAGTTTAGTTACAGAAACTAAAGAGCTAAAACAAAAGGTTTCCAAATCTAAAACACGTGAAATCTTGGGAGAATCTCCTGCGATAGCTAAAGTAAAAGATACCATAGAAAAAGTTGCTCCAACTGATGCAAGAGTTTTAATAACTGGCGCAAACGGTAGCGGTAAAGAATTGGTTGCAAGGTGGTTACACGAAAAATCAAACAGAGCTAAATCTCCTTTAATTGAAGTTAACTGTGCTGCTATTCCTTCAGAATTGATAGAATCAGAATTATTTGGACATGAAAAAGGTTCATTTACATCTGCCATAAAACAACGTATTGGTAAATTTGAACAAGCAAATGGAGGAACCATATTCTTAGATGAAATTGGTGATATGAGTCCATCTGCCCAAGCAAAAGTGTTGAGGGCTTTACAAGAAAATAAAATAACCCGAGTTGGTGGTGAAAAAGAAATTGATGTGAATGTTAGGGTATTGGCCGCAACAAATAAAGATTTATTAAAAGAAATTGAGGCTGGTAATTTCAGGATGGATTTATACCATCGTTTAAACGTGATAAACATCCATGTTTCCCCGTTAATAGAAAGAAAATCTGATATACCATTATTATCTGAAAGCTTTTGTCATGAAATTTGCACCGATTACAACATCCCTGTGAAAAAAATTACAGCTGCTGCACATGAAACTTTAAAGGCTTTACCATGGACTGGAAATATACGTGAGCTTAGAAATGTGATTGAAAGGTTAATTATTTTAAGCGATACTAGTATTACGGAAGACAATGTAAAAGCTTTTGCAAACCCAAGCGGAAGTATTTACCATCCAGAAAATATTTTTGAAAATACAGCAGTGCCAGAAAAAGGTTTTGATTTTGAAGCTTTCCCTAACTTTCAGGATTTTAAAGACCATGCAGAAATGGAATTCATCAAGTTTAAATTAGAGAAAAACAATTGGAATGTATCAAAAACTGCCGAGGATATTGAAATACAAAGAAGTCATTTATACAGTAAAATAGACAAATTTGGATTAAAAAGAGCTGAATAATATTAGTGCAATTTTATCTTAGAGAAATCCTCAAAGTTTTGAATTTTGAGGATTTTTTTTGTTATGAGTGAATTGATTAGGCTATTTGCATCTTAAATACGCTATTTTGATAGCTTTAGAATTTTAAATGCACCTTGCCCTACAATAAAAAACACAATTGTTCCAACAATCAGGTCGGGGTAATTTGAGTTTGTCACATAAACAAGAACACCTGCTATAATTACACCAAAATTTACAATCACATCGTTTGACGTAAAAATCATACTTGCTTGCATGTGTGCTTCCTTGCTTTTGCTTTTTTGTAGTAAATACAAACATAGTCCATTACCAATAAGTGCCAGAAGCGAAATAATAATCATTGGCTGAAATGATGGAATTGTTTCTGCCCCAATAAATCGTCTAATTACTTCAATTAAACCAAAAAGGGCAAGTACAAACTGAAAATATCCAGCAGATTTTGCTATTTTCTTTTTTCGAGTCAACGTTCCTCCTACTGCAAAAAGTGCAAGCGCATAAACAAGACTATCAGCAAACATATCAAAGCTATCAGCAACAAGTCCCATCGAGTTTGAAATAAATCCTGTGGTAATTTCAAGCGCAAAAAAGAATAAATTAATAATCAATACCTGCCAAAGTAATTTTTTATCATGGTTTGTATTATCAGTTGATGGTATATAATTATCTACAGAAATGCTGTCAATAATTGAAGTATCAAATTTTAAATTATGAAGTCGTTGTAAAATTTGGTGGTGATTGTTGATATGAAAAACGGTAAGTTGCCTATTAGCAATATCGAAATCCAACGAATTAATATTAGTCAAATCTGCTAAAGTCATCCGTATCATTTGTTCTTCGGATGGACAGTCCATTTTTGATATTTTAAATGTAGTTTTCTGCATTGCTTTGTTAGGTTATGCCCCCTTATAGTTACAAATAATTAAACCAATACACCCCGCTCCTTCTTTAGTACTAAAAATAAAACCACAAAGCCTATTATAAAAAACACACCTAAACTTAATGCACTATTTCGCATATTCCCCGTTAATTCTTCAATAAAACCAAAACTGAATAATCCAGCAACAATTGCTAATTTTTCTGTAACATCGTAAAAACTAAAGAAAGAAGCTGTTTCTGCAATATTTTCTGGTAAATATTTTGAAAATGTAGAACGAGACAAAGATTGAATGCCACCCATAATTAAGCCAACTACAGCTGCCAAACCATAAAATTGATACTCGTTTTGTATAAAATACGCTGCAATACAAGTTGTAATCCAAATTAAAACAACAAACATAAGTACTTTAATATTACCATAAACTTTAGATAAACGAGACATTAAAAAAGCACCAAAAATAGCCACCAACTGAATAATTAAAATGGTAGCTATTAATTTAGAAGTTCCTAAATTCAAAATTTTCTCGCCAAAGTTAGCTGCAACCAACATAATGGTTTGCACACCCATTGCGTAAAAAAAATAAGCTAACAAAAAGGTTTTCAACACAGGCATTTCTTTTAATTGACCCCAAACTTTCCTTAATTCTTGATAACCATTAGCTACTTTCATTTGTATCTTTTTGTTATAACTAGGGCTGCTTTTTGGCAATACTGTAAAAGGAATATAAGAAAAACCTATCCACCAAATACCAACTAGTAGAAAGGATAAACGGGCCGGAAAAGAAGCGTCTGTTATCCCAAACAAATCTGGCATTAGCACAAAAACAAAACAAATAATTTGCAAAATTACGCTACCTATATAACCGTAAGCAAAACCTTTAGCACTTATTTTATCTTGCTGGTCTGGTGTGGCAATATCTGGTAAATAGGAATTGTTAAACACCATACCACCGCAGTAACCTATGGCTGCAATGGCAAATAAAATTACCCCAAGCTCTAAAGTACTGGCTTTAAAAAAATACAAACCACAACATGCGATAGCACCAATCCACGTAAATATTTTCATAAACAACCGCTTGTTTCCTCTAAAATCGGCAGTTGCTGTTAAAAAAGGAGTGATGATAGCAATGATTAAATAAGCAATAGCTAAAGCATAATTTGATAAAGCTGTGTTTACAAACGTTAGCCCAAAAAAATTAACCTTATCATCTGTTATCACTCCATCAATTTTTGTAGTAGTAATTGCAGTATAGTAAGCTGGGAAAATAGTAGAGGTAATAACGAGGTTATATGCAGAGTTTGACCAATCAAACATTGCCCAAGCTTTAATGATTTTTTTATCGTTTTTGGCGGTCATGGGTTAAATATATTTATCCATATAATGGATACAAATTATAAATAAAAAGGGCCAAGAATATTCTCAGCCCTTAAATATGTATAAATTAATTTACCTTTTAAAGCGTTTCTTTTAACCATTCAAAAAATTCACGTTGCCAAACAATTCCATTTTGTGCAGATAGTACCCAATGGTTTTCTTCTGGCAGGTATAGCAGTTTACTTTTAATTCCTTTTAACTGTGCTGTTTGAAAAGCGGCTAAACCTTGTTCAATCGGCACTCTATAGTCAACCCCACCTTGGATAATCATAATTGGTGTGTTCCAGTTATTCACAAATTCTACTGGGTTAAAATCTTTGTAAGATTTTGAAGCATCTTTTGTCCAATAAGGGCCTCCAATATCTTTGTTAGCAAAAAACAGTTCTTCGGTAGTGCCATACCAACTTCTCAAATCAAAAAGTCCATCATGTGCAATAAAAGTTTTAAACCTATTTTGATGAATGCCAGCCAACATAAAAGCAGAATAACCACCATAACTTGCACCAACGCAACCTAAACGACTTTTATCTACATAAGGTTCTTTAGAAATTTCATCTATTGCAGCTAAATAATCTTTCATTGCTTGTCCGCCCCAATCTCCACTAATTTCTTTATTCCAAGCTACACCGTTTCCTGGCATCCCTCTCCTATTTGGTGCAACAACAATATAGCCTTGTGCTGCCATCAATTGAAAGTTCCATCTTACAGAGTAGAACTGAGACAATGCAGATTGTGGACCACCTTGGCAATATAATAGCGTTGGATATTTTTTGGTTGGGTCAAATCCTGGAGGATAAATAACCCATGTGAGCATATCTTTTCCATCAGTAGTTTTAATAGTTTTAGCTTCAATTTCACTCATAGCCAAACCATCATAAACTTTCTTATTTACATGAGTTAGCGGAGTTAAATCACCTGAATTTAGATTGACTGTAAAAAGCTCTGCGGCATGATTCATATCTGTACGTGAGACCACCATGGTATTTCCGCTTTGCCCTATCATTCCATTAATGTCCCATCTTCCGTTGGTAACCATACGGATGTTTTTTTCTGTATTTTTTGATAAATCTTTTTCTAAATAAATTTCAAACAATTGCTCTGTTCCACTTTTATAAGCTAAAAAATAAATTTTAGTATTATCTGCACTCCAAACAAAACTACTCACAGTTTCATCCCAATTTTTAGTTAAATTGTAACATTGGTTTAGATTATAATCAAAAACCACGATGTCATTTTTATCAGACTCATAGCCATCCTCTGCCATGCTGGTCCAAGCTAGTCTTGAACCTTCATTATTAAAAGCAGGTTGCGTATCATAACCTAACATGCTAGAGGTTAAATTAACAGTATGTTGATTTTCTAATTCATACTTATAAATATCTGTATTGGTACTTTGGGCATAATCTTTACCATATTTCTTTTTAGTAACGTATAAAATTGCTTTACTATCTGGCGCCCAAATAATATCTTCCAAACCTCCAAAAGGTTTTTGCGGACAATCATAAGGTTCATCTTTCATAATGTCAGTTTCATCGCCAATTACACCATTATTGTAAGGAGCATAAAAAACATGAGAAAATTTTCCATCTTCCCAGGTGTCCCAATGTCTATTATTTAAATCTGTATAGATATATGCATTAGCTTTAGGTAAATCTGTGTACTTTTCATTAGCAACATTTTTAACCATGGCTACCTCTTTGGTAAATAATATATGTTTGCCGTTTGGCGATATTCTTACATTTTCTAAGCCTTCTTTGTAATTAGTAATTTGCTTAGCAGATGTACCATCAGTATTCATTTCCCATAACTGACCCTTGTAGCTGTAAGTTATTTTCCCAGTTTTGTAATCAGTTTTTACAACGCTTTCACTTCCAATACCATTTGTAATTTGTTTAGGTGCACCGCCATTTAAAGGAATAGAATATAAATTTCTTTCAGATTTATTGGCTTTTAAATCTGTTTTAGATATCCCGAAAATGACTTCCTTTTTATTTGGACTTAATGTTTCACCACTAACCTTACCCAGTTGCCATAGCGTTTCTGGTGTAAGGCTATTTTGTGCAAATGAACTTGCACTAGCCAATAAAAAGACTATTAATAGTTCTTTTTTCATGTTTTATAATATTAATTTAATATGATTTTAATTTAGGGTTTACACCTAATTTTAACGTAATTTAGATGTAATAAAACTCTTTTTTAAAGCTTAAATCCAGCCATTTTTAATGGCTTTAGAAGAAGCTTCAAACCAATTGCTACTATCCGTCTTTTTTAAAATATTTTTTCTGTGGGTATTAACTGTATGTACAGATATATTTAGTAGATGAGCAATTTTAGCACTTCTATTTCCTTCTGCTACTAACTTCATAATCTCTTTCTCTCTAACAGTAAAAACCTCTTTAACTGGAATAAAAGTGTTTTGATCTAAAGGTACATTATAATAAGATGGCTCACCGTCCATTCCAATAAAAGAAAGTAATGGTTCTCCTTTTAAATTTAAGTGACTAATATCACTATGAAATCCTAAAGATTTAGTAAAATTATTCTCAATATTATATTCTAAAGTAAAGGTTTGATGTAATATGTTTTTGTAATTACCAAAATTATCTAAAACCCTAAAAGTATATTGAAACTTATATTTCGTAAGTTTTTCGGCACTTAAGCTATGGTAAAATGAATGAATTTTGTGCTCAAAAGCAGCAAAAAAAGGTTGATCTTCTGGATGTATTTTGTTTACAAAATCATAAGCATTTATTTCGTTAGGTTGATAACCTAATATTTCGAAAATCTCTTTACTAATAAAATCGAATTCCCCAACACTCAAATTAAATATAAAATAATAGGTTGGCCCAGGCTGAAAAAAGTTGATAAACTTTTTTTGGGGATCTATTTCACTAGCAATTGAAGTTTTAGAAGGTATAGGTGTTAAACTATTCCAAACTTGTTTTGCTTTATAATAAATGTTATTCACAAATAAAAATTAGGGTAGATGTTTAAAAAATTATAAAAGAAAAAATTATCAATTTATAATTAAAAATATATTAAAAAATTACAGATTAATAACCGTCATTTCATCGTTTAACTTGAAAGCTACACAAACAAATTTAACCCTCAATCTTAAAGGTGACTGCTATAAAATTCAGCCATCACTTCTTGCGCTTTTTTGTTTTGCGGTGTCCAATCGTGGTTATTATTGGGGTCCATGCGCCTAAAAGAACTATACCATTTCCATGCAAAACCTCCGGCAAACCATTTTTCTTTCCAAAATGTTTTGTATAAAGCTTCATAAGCGATGGCTTGCGCTTCGTTATTTATAGGTCTTTCTTGATATTCTAATTCCCAAGATCGCCATGCTGGCTGATCCATGCTACGGTAACCGTACTCTGTAAATAATATTGGTTTTTCTTCTTTTTGGCTAAACTTCTGTAGTTTTTCTTTAATTGGTATCCAAGCTTTTTCTAACTCTTTAACGCTTGGTTTTTGTGCTTCCGAAAGTGGAAAATATGCGCTAACACCTACAAAATCTAATGCTTTCCAGAAAGAAACATCTTCATAATCGTCCCAATTTGCACAATAGGTAAGCTTTCCAGAATATATAGCTCTAATATCTTTGGTTAATTTAAGCCAAAAAGCTGGTCGTTTTTTAACAGCGTTCCTGTATTCTGTGCCTATACAAATCATCTCCACATTTTCTTCTGCAGCAAGCTTTGCAAAATACATGATGTACTTTTCATAATCTGCTTCCCAAATTTTCCACTCCTCTTCGGTATTTAAGTCAAAATCGCCAATCCAACCCCCTCTTTGCATCCAAACTTGAGGTTTAATCATCACTTTTAAACCTGCCTCATGCGCTTGTTTTACATTGGTTCTTAAACCTTCAACAGATTCGCCCCAATGTTGCCTTTCGGCAGAATAATTAACTTGAGGTAAATTTGGCCGACTGTAAGCATAAGGAATTAGTGAAGTCCAACCAACATTGATGTTTTTTAAATCATTGGTCCATTGGTTGTCAATTTCCCTTGGTGGCGCAACAAAGTTTACTCCATTAATTTTTGGCTGTTTTATGTAATTAGTACTTGCTTGCTTCCGCTGAGATTCTGCGTTAGTACATGAAAAGAGAAAAATGACAACAGTGAAAAAATATTTTAGTCTAATCATCATTTTTTGCATTGAAGTTTTTCCTAATAATTAATCGATTGATTTTTTTTTGATGGTTTTTGATAATTTCTAAACCAGCTTCTTATTTTTAATTCTATCACACCTAAAAACGCTTCTCTAAAAATTTTAGTGCTCATTTTAGAAGTTCCCTCTGTTCTATCCGTAAAAATAATGGGTACTTCTAGTACATTGAAACCATGTTTAATGGCTGTAAATTTCATTTCAATTTGAAAAGCATAGCCAACAAATTTAATTTTCTCGAAACTGATGGTGTCTAAAACTACCGCTCGGTAGCATTTAAAACCTGCTGTGGCATCTTGTATATTTATCCCGGTAATAAAACGTACATAAACAGATGCAAAGTAAGACATCAACACTCTGCCCATAGGCCAATTTACTACATTTACACCCTTAATATACCTAGAACCTATTGCTAAATCAGCACCGTTTTCACAAGCATTTTTAAGTTTAATTAAATCTTCTGGATTGTGCGAAAAATCGGCATCCATTTCGAAAATATAATTGTATTGATGTGCTAAAGCCCATTTAAAACCATGAATATAAGCTGTACCTAAACCCAGTTTTCCTTTACGCTCTTCAATAAAAAGATGTCCGTTATATTCGCCTTGTAGATTTTTAACAATTTGGGCAGTTCCGTCTGGAGAACCATCATCAATAACTAATATATGAAAACCATGTGCTAAAGAAAAAACCTTATGAATAATCTTTTCAATATTTTCTTTCTCGTTGTAAGTAGGGATGATGATTAAGCTATCGGGCACTTTCTATTGTGTTTTTTATAAAGTAAAGGTAATATTAATAGTGGATTTTGATATACACTAATATGGTTTGTTTTTTGTGATCCTCAAAAACATTTAAACAAATACGCCTCAAATAAAACTTTGAGGCGTATTTTTATTTTCACATCCAATGATGATGGAAATATCAAATAGAATAAGAATCTCTAATGAGCCGCGGTTTTAAAATCTTCGGCTCCGTGTGCCAACCTTTTAAGCGGTTTTAAAAGCAACAATACCAAAGCACCAAAAATGGTACAAAAAATGGCTATTCCTACAAATATCTCCATCTCACCTGCTGTTTGAGAATATTCTCCAACCCAACCCGCTATGTAATTACCCATTCCGGTAGCTGCAAAATAAGCGCCCATCATTAATGATGCATATTTTAGAGGAGCTAATTTGGTTACATAAGACAAAGCTACTGGAGAAGCACAAAGTTCGCCAATGGTATGAAATAAATAAGCTAAAACCAACCAATACATAGCAGAAGAACCATTTTCTTGATATTGCATAGAAGCTGCCGTCATAAATAAAAAACCCCAGCCCATAATTACAATACCAATTGCCATTTTAAAAATTGATGACGATTCTTTACCACTTCTTTTCCTGTTAAACCAAAATGCAGCAACAGCAGAACCTAAAGTAATGATGAAAAATGAATTTACTGATTGAAACCAAGGTGCAGGAACTTCAAAATTAACGAATGAAAGCATTCTGTTTGTTTTTTCACTAGCGTAAAGATTCATTAACCCACCAGCTTGTTCAAAAGCACCCCAAAAAACAATAATCATAATGAAAGATAAAAACATCACAATCATTCTGTCTTTTTCTACTTTAGTTAATGGCTTATTTACTGCCAATCTTTCTGCTTCTGGCAATGCTTTGGTAGCTTCACCAACTCCTACTAAATATTTTTGTCCATATAAAAAAACCACCTGCCCAATTGCCATTCCTATTCCTGCTAAGCCAAAACCATAATGCCAACCGTAATTAATACCTACAGAACCCACAATTACACCCGCCAATAAAGCACCAACGTTTATACCAATGTAAAAAATAGTAAAACCTTTATCACGTCTGTCATCACCTTGAGCATACAAACCACCCACCATTGTAGAAATATTAGGTTTTAAACAACCAACACCAGCAACAATTAACGCAATACCTGTATAAAAAGCCCATTCGGCTTGTATTGCTAAAATACCATGTCCAGCTACTAATAACCAACCGCCTAACATCACAGTTTTCTTTTGACCAAGTAACTTATCTGCCAAAATACCACCTGGTATAGATGCTATATAAACTAAAGCAGTATAAATACCATATAAACTAAGTGCTTCTATCTTTGTCCATCCAAATCCAGGATTTACATCAGTAGTGGAGGCAACAAGAAACAAAACCAACAAAGCCCGCATACCGTAGTAGCTAAATCTCTCCCATAATTCTGTAAAAAATAGGATGTACAAACCTACCGGATGTCCAAAAAGTTCTTTTTGATTGTTCATATATTGTTGTTAGAAATTAATGATTGTTTTTAAAAATAATGTTAAATATCAATTATAAAAATTTTTTCTTGTTTAGAAACAACCACTATTGATATTAATACATTTGTTATGGAATTATTACAAATTATAGAAGTTATTCTTTAATTACTGAATTTGTATTTTGAGCATCAAGAGCGGGATCAATAAAAAACTCATCAGCTTCATCTGGTAGGTTTTTCAATTTCATGTTTTCCTGAAAAATCCATTTACCTTGTTTCAATTTAAAACCATCATAAGATAAATCTGGTGCATATAAATCTGATATTCCTTCAGCTTTTTTAGACGGTGCAACTAAATGGTCAAATACAATTAGATTTTCACTTTTTACGTAACGCAACATCATAGATGCGCTTTTTGTATAATCAAAAATATGCCTACTATTGAAAGTATTTGTTTTCGCACCACTTTCTAAAACTTGTGTACCAAAAACAGGTTTATCATTTACAAATTTTAAGGTTTCAATTACTTTACTATTGGCTAAAGCCGATTTACCTTTCCAACCTAACAATAAATAATAAGGCTCTCTAATACCCGTAACTGGCACAATTTGGTAATAAACCGCCCCCAACCATTTGTTGGTTTGTAAAGTGGTATCGTTTAAGTTAATTAGGTTTTTTAAACTTTGGCTATTGTCTAACAATGGATATAATTCTAACTTATTAGGATTATTTACTTGTATTGCACCAAAATATCGGTAATCTCCGTCATTTGCTTGCGTAAACCACGAAAAAACTTTCAATTTATTATCATCAGATTTTTTAATGGATATAAAATCATGTAATTGATTAAAAGGATAGTAATAAGAGTTTTTTTCCTTTAAAGCGGCTACTAAAGTTTTTATGAAATCGTAATTTGCTTGCGTTCTGTTTATTTCTAAGGTATCTGTTGTGATAATTAAACCTAAATTTTTTAGCGAATCTTCATAAATTGCCAATTTACTTTGACCAAGTAAAAAGCTTGTTTTTAATAAAATTACCGATAAAATAATTATAATTTTTCTCATGTAAAGCATTAACGCATGTTTTCTATTACAATTGCACTGGCTCCACCACCGCCATTGCAAATACCTGCAACGCCTAATTTACCATTATTTTGTTGTAAAGTATTAATTAAAGTAACAATTATACGAGCACCCGATGCACCTAAAGGATGACCAATAGAAACTGCACCACCGTTAACATTTACATTATCGGGGTTTAATTGCATTTCTTTATTGTTGGCTATAGAAACCACAGAAAATGCTTCGTTAATTTCAAATAAATCAATATCTGCAATAGTTAAATCAGCTTTTTTTAAAGCTAATGGAATTGCTTTTGACGGAGCCGTAGTAAACCATTCAGGCTCTTGTTGAGCATCAGCGTAAGCAATAATTTTAGCCAATGGTTTTAAACCCAAAGCCTCTGCTTTTTCTTTACTCATTAATAAAAGTGCAGCTGCACCATCATTTAAAGATGATGCATTTGCTGCGGTAACCGTTCCGTCTTTTTTAAATACAGGTCTTAAACCAGCTATTTTATCAAAAATCACATTTGCAGGTTCTTCATCTGTGTTAATTAGAGAAACATTTCCTTTACGGTCTTTTATTTCTATATCAATAATTTCTTCTTTAAACTTTCCCTCTGCAATGGCAGCTTGTGCTCTTTTGTAAGATGTTATCGCAAAATTATCTTGATCTTCTCTGCTAATATTGCATTCTGCAGCGCATAACTCAGCCGCTGACCCCATGTGATAATCGTTATAAACATCCCACAAACCATCTTTAACTAAGCCGTCTGTTAATTCCCCATTTCCTAATTTGTAACCAGTACGGGCTTTGCTTAAATAATAGGGCACATTGCTCATGCTTTCCATCCCTCCTGCTACCACTACATCTTTATCACCAATGGCTATACTTTGTGCTGCTAACATTACGGCTTTCATACCAGAAGCACACACTTTATTTATTGTGGTATTAGGCACATTTGGTAAACCTGCAAATTTTGCAGCTTGAGTGGCCGGTGCCTGCCCTAAATTTGCTGATAACACATTTCCCATTAGCACTTCTTCAATTTCTTGAGGATTGATTCCTGTTTTGTCTAGCAATGCTTTGATAACAAAACCGCCTAATTGTGTTGCGGTAAATGATGCTAAACTTCCTCCAAAACTACCAATAGGTGTTCTTAAAGCTGCAACTATATATACTTCTCTCATGATATTTTAAATTTACTGGTTAATGCAAAATAGCCAATTAAAAATGGGCATTAAAATATTAGACCTATTATATTGAGAATTTTACTTTAGGATTGGGGTTTGTAAAGTTAAAGCATAGAAATTGATTTGGGCGTTTAAACACGCTTTACACTTTATCTTCATGCCCGAAAAAGGGCATAAAGGATGCCGTTTCAATCGTTAACGCGGAAAGCGTTTCACCGTAATACAAGGGTTTAGCAATGTGTTTTGTGTAGTCTAATTTTGCAAATTAAACCTATAAGGTTTCAAAAACCTTATAGGTTTCTGGTAAATGTGGTAATTTGTACGTCCTAAGCATAAAACAAGAGAGAAAAATATTGCTTTTAATTAGCCAATTGTTAGCCAAGATAAAATAGGATAACAAATAGTGCTAGCAGTTTTGTAAATAGCTATCTACCTCTGCTCTCAATTTTATAAGATCTCTTGATACAATTGCCCAAATAATTTCATCAGAAATATTATCATAAAATGAATAATTCTGTTTCGGGTGCCAATAATACTTTTAGCATTTAGTAATTCAAAATTTGGTTGCTGTTTCAAAATTCTTCCAACAGCTTCACCTATAATCTCTAAATTTCTTTCTACAGCTTTCTTAGTTTTTAAGTCATTTTTATAAGATATAAAATCTCTTTTATCTCCTAAAAAATCAAATATTTCATCAATGCATTGTTCAATATCAGCTAACCAAGCTTTAATCTTAATGTCCATAGATTTTAACTTTTGTTGCATCTAATTCTTGTCTAAAAAAACGATTTTTTACACCACGTTCTTCTATCAGGTCAATCTGTCTTTTTAAAAGATTTTCTAAACTTTTTTTTAAGCTAGAGTATAAATCTGCATACTTAAATGGGTCTGTTTCATCAAAATCAACAACCAAATCAATATCAGACTGCTCATTAAAATCTTTACGTAAAACAGAGCCGAAAGCAAATAAGGATTTCACATGATTACTTTTGCAAATGTTTTGTATCTCTTTTATTTTAAGTTGCTGAATACCCATATTCAAAAATAGTAATTATTATGTTGCTTTACTATTGTAGTAGCGACAATAAATTCCGCAAATATACCTCTGGCGGCATTATAAAAAATCTGAAACGCTCCAACGCCAAAAATCTAATAAACTATACACAGTAGAAACACCATCGTTACTAATGCATTCTGTACCTGTTTTTATAGTAGCTTTAATTTGTTTGAGGTTATTTTCCATTAGTTTGGGTATTTGTAAATATGTTTACCTCAAAATTCAGGATTTATAAGGTTCATATTCTTCATCTAAAACGAATAAACCTCCTTCATGCAGATATTCCCAAGTTGTACTGTTGTCTTGAAATGGTAGGGAGTGCCAATAATTCTCTATATATTCTACTTTTGGCTCTTCAAAATAAGCTTCAACCCATCTATAATCAACCTTAATTATTCTTGCTAAGCCAGCAATATTGACCAATATAACTTTAGGTTTTAATCGTTTTTCAGAGAACATTGATGCTATATTTTCTGAAGAAGCTAAAGTGTCGTCCATTAAGTAAATCGCAGATAATCTGCTTGGCGCCCAATCACAAATCTCTCTTCTTTTATTTTCAAAACTTAGTTCTATTTCACAATTCTTTAAAAGAAGTAATTCTTTTTCATTGTAGCCTTCTTTTTTATCTTTTCTTAATTTTGATGCTTCTATTAAATACCTATATCCTCGTGGTGACATAAATTCAACTGGTTTATCAGACATATCATTTCTTAATTCTTGCATTGACATCAAGTAAACGAACGGTTTATCTATTTTTCTTAAGAATGTAATCATTGAAGGAGTGAAAAAAGCACCTACTTCATTAGCAAACATTTGTGTTACTCCATCAGATAAATCAATACAGTGAATAAATTTTTTGTCGTTTATTATAATGTTTCTTACGTCCAGTATATCATTAGTCTGACAAAATGGAACTCTATTTGGACCATAAGTAAATAAAATATTATTATTTCTTAATTCTGTAAAAATACACTTGGTATCTACTAGGCTTGGTGTTTGGATATATAAAGTATTATAGTCACACACATAATCTCTACATTCATTTGTTTCTTCTATTAAATAATGGTATGGTGAACCCTTTTCCCTGTAAATACTACCTATATTGTCTTTGGCTAGAAGTTTTCCGAGGTCATTAAGTTTATTTTCTTGTTTCATATTTGAAATCCATCAGCTAGATAAGGTTATTTACTTTATTTGTTGATTTCGACTAAAGTTTAAGATGATTGATTTTGGATGTAAGGCATCGGAATACCTATTTTAAAAACCCTATTATAAGCTTTAATTTCCTTTTTAGCTTTTAATTCATCCTCAAAATTAAACTCAGGTTGTACTTTAATATCGCCAGCACTTGGATAAATAATCAAACAATCTATAATATCCGTTTTAGTTTTTGTGGACTTTAACTCTTCATAAACCTTTTTTAATCTAGCATAACCAGAAACTTGTCTAATATCTTGATGAATTTGACTAGCCTGATAGCTCACTTTATATTTGGCATCAACCACCATCTCGCTGCCTTCTGCGGTGATTAAAAAATCAAGCTGATTGCCGTAAGTTGAATATTGGACCTAACATAATTAGAAAATAATTTAATAAGGCAAATAAATTAAAATGAAATAATGTATGATTTCGATACATTAAACTCTATTTCTTTTTATTTCTATTCAATTCTTCTACAAGCTGATAAACTGTAGTACAAGGGCAATGCTTAGCATAGTTTTTATCAACTCCGAATTGCTTATGTAATTTTTTCGCCCTCCTTATTGCTAATTCTTGAGATGCGCCATTAAAATCATTATGCCTATCATAATGACCTTTACAATATTCAATAGTTTTTGCAGTATTATGAAAGCTTACCAATTGCCATTTAACTTTTAGAATATCATAAAGTTCTTCTCTTGTTATATTACTCTCAAGTTCTTGGTAGTGTAAAACAAACCATAATTCAAAAGCATCATTAGACCATGCTACTTTTAACCCATTTTGCTCTGCTTTATCTATAGAGCTGTTAAAATCTTGAGGTTGTGTGGCTGCTTCATCAGGTTTTATGTCATAATCAAACACACACCAAACCTCTCTATCTTTATTTTCTTCTTCTTGGCTCTTTTTTATTGCAAAATCAACCAATTTATTTTTGGTATTACACCCTCGCTCTATTATAACAGACTTTGAGGGTACTGGAAAACCCTCAAAGTAACAAGGCTCTGTATTTTTCCCTTCACAAATAATTAAAAATTTCTTTTTCTGTTCAATTTTTTCCTCAACGTAAGCAGTATTATTTACAAAAGCAATACTCCTTAGATAGGCTTCATATCTAGCTTCCTTACTTTGACTAATCGCCATAGTTTAGCTGATTTTCTTTAACTACCCAATCCATTTTATCTAGAAATGGAACCGCAGAATAACTACCTTGTAAATATTCTTTATCATAAGAGGCATCTTTACGCACTCCTTTAAATTCAATAAGACTAGTAGTTGAGCTTATACCAAACCTATTCTTATCTACCATGCAAATCTGGTCTCTTCTTAGTTTTGCTCTTCTAAGTAAACTTGCATCATGTGTAACAAAAATCAATTGAGCATGAAGTGGATTTGTTAATTCACTATTGAAAATTTGCACAATTTTTAACGTAAGATTAGGATGTAATCTAGCATCAAATTCATCTACTAACATTATACGCCCAGTTGCCAATGCATCTAAAATCAAAGAGCCTAGTGAAAATATTTTTGCAGTACCTTGCGATTCCCATTCTCCAAAAGGAACCGATATTTTATTAATAAATTCTCCTTTTTCATTATACCTAGAATGTAAAGAGAATAAGCTCACAGCCTTCCCTTTCTTTCCTTCTGAGATATTATTATTCATGTCTTTATGCAATTCCTTATCAACTAAATGATCGGGTAATTCGCCTATTTCTAATCCTTCAACTCCTGTGTCTGCAGCTATCATAAGTTCCTTAAGTGCCTCTTTCTCCTTTTCATTACCTTTCACTAATTTCCGCATAGCAGCACTAATTGCGTTGTCATCATAAGCACCATCAGCAGAAATAATTTTACGTATTTCATTCCGTAATCCCGAAAAAAGTAGGTTACCGCTCAATGCTCCAGCGGTTAAAAAAAGTGAGTCGGGCCTATATAGTTCAGTATTACCCTCAATGGCTTGGCTAACAAAAGGATCAGAATGAGATAGAATATCTTCATTTACTTTTACCCCATTGGGAGTTCGCATAAAATATTCAATTTGATCTTTCTCGCTATTTCCAGAAAATAACCATTCAAAATAGACTTTATCCTCAAATATTTGAAAGCCATATCTATAAACAATGCTTTGGTGTAAAAAAGAATACTGAAAAAAGACGGGTTGCTCATCCCATTCATTATCTGCTAACTGAAACCTATCGTCCCATATTTGAGCAGGAATACCTTCATTAGCTACAGAACGACTAACCATGTAGGTGAAAGCAGAGATTGCTGTAGCTAAATTACTTTTACCACTGGCATTTCCACCGAATATGGCTTTCGATTTCAGTAATCTTAAGCTGTCTTTTTCAAAAACATTTTCTTCTTCTAAACCTCCGTCATTTGCTCTTAAGGAACTAGCTTCTAAGCTGAATTTTTGAGGATCTTTGAACGAACGAAAATTCCCAAAATTGAATTCTATAAACATAATCCAAATGTAATATTATAATTGTGATTTTTTCACAATTATAAAGTCATATTTAAAATTAACTAAAGGGAGATTTAGAAATCAATTTTTTATTAATTTATTTATATCTCCCCCATACCCAACCTCCGGCTCCGCAGCTACATTTAAACCCTCCTCAACTTCTCCAACTTTTACCTGCCCATTCATTAACATAGGCAATAACCAATCTCTTAACTCTGCTAGTTTTTGGTTTTGTTTTAAATTGACTTGTCGTTTCTTTTCGTAAAGGGATGTAATATTCTGGAACTTCGTTAATAAGTTTTCTTCAGGTACTGCAACTATATAATTATTGACAAACATTTCAAAAAGTAAATTTTTGATCCCGCTTGTTTTGCCTTCAAAACCAAAGAGTATTCCATTATCATACGCTCTATTCCAAGAGTTTACAAAAAAGAAGAATTGATTTTCAGATTTTAATGAAACAGCTTTACAAAAGTTTGAGCAAATTAAAGGATTATCAAAACGCTCCAATACTTCCTTAGTAATAAATCCTAATCGTCCTGTAGATTGAGTTGGGCTACCTCCAGATATCTCAACCACTAAATCAAACTCTAACAATATTTTATGCTCATTCTTCTCTAGAATAAATCTTGTTGGAGCTTTAACTTCACCTTTTCCATTTATTCCATTAATATCAGCTCCCCTAATACATTCTACCTTTATAACGTAGTTTCCTTCGCTTTCCTCTTTACCCCAATCTCCACTTTTATCATTTAAAATAAAATTTGCCAAACTCTTCACCTCCCACCCCTCAGGAATCTCCCTTTTCAAAACCTCATTATAAACCATTTTACCACCAGAACTTTTATAAGGTTTACCATTGGCATCAGGAAAATCAAATTGAACAAACCAATAATCATAAAGCAATTTAGCCATGCCCTCCAATTCTTGGTTGATGCAGTTATTGAGTTCTATTTTATCATCTAATGCAGAAAGTACTGAGGCGATTTGTTTTTGGGTGGGGTATCTTTATAGCAAAGAACCTTAATAGGATGCAAATGATTTCTATTCATAGTTGGCACACCAGAGCCACTTTTATAATCATTTAATTTTAGTGATTTTAAGAGGTAAAAAATATATTTCACATTATTTCCTTTAAAATCCTTAATAAATAAAGACGTATTATGAGGAAAAAAATCCTGTTTAATCAAATGTGGTAAACCCACAGTACCACTACGGCCAATTGTAATACCAGGTGATTTTACTTTTGCAACATTATGATATCCTAAAACTCCATTTGATGATATAACTGGGATGTTACCTGTTTTAAATTCACTTTTCGGGAGGTCATACCCTCTTTGAAATTCTACAAGCTCACCTAATTCCGTGGTAGTTATTTTAATCATATCTCAGCCCCTTCAAAGCTTCCTCTATCTTTAATTCCAAAGCATTACTCTCTTTAAACAAATCAGCCAAGCTACTTTCAAAACCATTCATTTTAGCTTTAAATTCATCAGCTGTAATATCTGTATATTCAATTTTTACTTCAAAATACTGCCCAGCACTTAAAGAATAATTTTTAGCTTCCACTTCGGCAGCGGTTACCACTACACTAAAATCTTCTTCAGCTCGCTTTTCATTAAAAACATTAATAATTCGGGCTTCTTCATCAAAAGTTAAAACCGTACGTTGGTTTTTACCATCTTTTACAGTTTCGCCTAGCTTACTGGCATCCATTAAAACAATATGTTCGCTATCGCTCTGTTTATCCAAAAACAAAATAGAAACATTGGTGCCCGTACTGGCAAAAATATTACTAGGCATACTCACTACGCCACGTAACATATTGCGTTTTACTAAGGCTTCGCGTATATTTTTTTCTATTCCACTTTGTGCGGTAATAAAACCGGTAGGCACTACAATGGCGGCTTTACCTTTTGTGCTTAAGCTATGCATAATGTGCTGTATAAACAGCAAGTAAATGGCCATGCTTTCTTTTTTGGTTTTTGGCACATTGGGAATGCCAGCAAAAAAGCGACTTTTATTAATATCTGTATCTAAGGAGGCGCTAAAATCAGAGAAATCTAATTTAAATGGCGGGTTAGATACAATATAGTCAAATTTATTGTCTCGGTAATAAGGCTCTGCAATGGTATTGCCTTTAATAATATGCGGGATAGAATGCGAAAGGTTATTCAATACCAAATTTAAACGCAACATATTGCTTGATTTTTGCGAAATATCTTCACAGTAAATGCTGCAATTTTCCTCGCCAATGGCATGGGCAATATTCATGAGTAAAGTACCAGAACCCGCACTAGGATCATAACATTTTACGTTTTGCACTTTATCTGTCACCAATATAGCTGCCATAATACGGGCAACGGCATGTGGCGTATAGTATTCGGCATATTTACCACCGCTATCGGTATTGTAGTCTTTAATCAGGTATTCAAAAATGGTGGCAAAGAAATCATACTTCTCGCTAAACATGTGCTCAAAACTAAATTCGAACAGTTTGGAGATTAAAGCTTTGCAAAAATTATCGCGTTGCGAGGAATCGGATATAAAATTACTCAACTCGTCAAACATTTTATTTTTAGCGCCCGAGCTAGATTTTACCGAGAATATAGCCGTATTTTGAATGCTAATTTCTCTTAGCGTATCGTCAAATAGTTTGGCAAATTCGGGCTTATTTTGCCTATTATGTAAATAAGTAATGGTTTGGTGTGCTTTAATTTGTGGCGTATCGGCATTTACAAAGGATAGTAAAAACTGGTATTCCTCTTCTCCTATGGCTTCTAATGCTTCCTGAAAATTTTCGGCATTTTTTAAAATCTCGCTTTCTTTTTTTATTTCATACACAAACTTATCGTTGATAAACTTGTACAAAAAAACTTGGGTGATGATTTTAAATTCGTTGCCATCGTTACCTAAACCGTAATTGGCGCAAACACTTTTTAAGCTGTCAATTAGTTTTTTGGTTTGGGTAATAAAATTAAGGTCGGTCATTTATAGTCTGTTGTGGTATTGGTTTAAATATTCGCTGGCTATTAAGGTGTTAATGGCTTGCGTGGTGTTAAAATCTAATTTTATTTTCTGGTTTTTCACAAACTCGGTTGATACCAGGTTTAATAAATTGCGGTTAAAATAAGCTTCGTTATCTAACAGATTATGGTTATTTAACAATTGGGCATCGGCTAAATTTTTAACGTTGTACAAAGCATCATACAATTGTATTTCTTTGGTGCTTACATCGGCCCTAGCCAAAATGCGTTTATGTACGCGAGCATATTTTTCGTCATGCTCATATTTTGCTTTTAACAAATTGTTTTTTCGGTTCAGTTCTTTTGCTTTATCGTATATGGCATTTAACAAAAAAATGTTTTCTCGCATATCTTCCTGCCCTACTTCGTCTAAATTCTTTTTCTTAAAAATGCGTTCTAGTTCTTGCTTTAGGCTGATGAATGCCGGGTCTTTTGGGTCGAAATTATCTTGTAATGCCTCTCTTGTTTTTTTGAGCTGATTACGCAATTGGTCGGCTATAATTAATTCTTCTTCAGATACTTTTACAAACTGAAAGAAAATATCTTCTAAGGCACTATTGAGTAAATTGGTGGTATCGGCGTCGTTATTAATGGCATCAATAAGGTTTAATTTATCTAATTGTGCTTTGGTAATACCTAATAATTGGTTCAGTTTAAAGAAATCTATTTGCGCTAATAAATCATCAAATCCTTGTAGCCTGATGATGTTTTTTAACTCTTTGGCATTTTGCAATACCTTAATTAATTCGTTTAAATCTTTCTTGTTTTTTATCTGCTCTATTTGCAGTCTAAAAAGTTCGGCATTTTTAATATCGTAGCTAAATACAGCTTCTTTAATTTCTTGTATTTCTGATGCTATTTCTTCTTGCGATTTAAACAAACTGGTATAGTGAGACATTTCGTCGCCCAATTCGCTTTGCAATTCGGCAAAATAATTATCGTTGGTTTCTTTAAATGCCTTGCTGATATCGGCAAAATCTACCACATAGCCGTAGCGGTATTTTTTATAAGGGCGATTTACCCTGGTTAGCGTTTGTAGTAAATTATGGTCTTTTACCACTCTTGCCAAATACAATTTCTTTAAGCGATGCGCATCAAAACCTGTAAGCAACATGTTAAAAACAAACAGCATATCTATCTCACCTGCTTTAAAAGCTTTTACAGCTTCTTTTCTGAAATCTCTATCGTTTACGTCATGAAGAATTAAAGCGGCTTTTAATTTTTTATTACCGTATTTTTCTTCTGGTTCGGCAGCTAAATTAAATTCGGTAATGTTTTGTTGGCCATGTAATTCTTCAAAATAGCTAAACAATTCTTTGGCTTGGTCTGATGTATCGCAAACCACCATAGCCACCCAAAGAATGATCGGATTCTTTGTTTCTAAAACTGATTAAATCTTTCAGGATATAATCTAACATGGGTTTCACAAATTTTGGATGTGCAAAAACCTGACTTTTAGAAATATCGCCTTGTTGTATTTTTATTTGATCCAATACATCTTGCATTTGCATTTTGTATTTGGTATCAATCCCTTCTCTAATTAAGCGTAAAGTATAACCATCTGCCACAGACATATTGTAATAATACTTGTGGATATAATCGCCAAAAAGCACTTTAGAATCAAAATCTTTAGCTACTTCTTTTAAAAGCGGCGTACCTGTTAAAGCTATACGGACTGCGTTTTCATCAGATTTTAGCAAGTTGACCAAAAAGCTTCCTTTAGGGTTATAACTGCGGTGTGCTTCATCAATAAAATATACCCTTTGGATATTCACATCGTAAGCTAAATCTTTAGGTACGCTGGTTTCTTCTGTAAATTTTTGAATGTTTACAATGGAGATTTCGGCCTTGCCTGTATGGTTATGGATGGTGCTTACTTTCTTAATATCGGCTAAAAATTCTTGTCGAGAGTTTACTTTGTTTACAGTAAGTCCGCGTTTTAAAAATTCGTTGCTGGCTTGGTCTGCTAAATCAATCCTATCTACTATAAAGTAAAATTTAGCAATGGTATTTCTTTTTTGGTAGTAATCTGTTAAAAAATTGACGTTATAATAGGCCAAAGCTGTTTTTCCGCTGCCTTGGGTATGCCAAATAATGCCCTTTTTGATGCCTTTATCTAGTACTTTTTCTACTGCTTTTGTAGCAAATATTTGCGGATAGCGCATAATGTGCTTTTGCAAAGTGCTTAGTCCTTCGGCTTTATCTTCTACATAAGCAATGGCATACTTTAATATAAATTTTAAACGCTCTTTGCTAAATAAAGAAGTGCTTATTCTATTTGTTGGCGTGTTGTAATCTTTATTGGTGATAAATTCTCCCGAATATTTAATCGCATTGACATGATTATCTTTTAATATCAGGTTTTCAATATCCTCGTTCTCGGGTTTTAATAGTGTGGTTAAGTTTAAATTTTCTTCTTCTCTAAAATAATTGAAATGCAAATTTGCATAAGCCGAAGTGGCATAATAAGCACCTTGAATAGGTTCTATAACGCCATCTTCGTAATTCATATTGTTAGAAAAAACCATCAGCTGGGTAATGTTAGCAAAACGCTTAAATTTCTTGTTCTGAAACCGGCTGTTCATTCGGTTACGTTCTGCTAAAATCCCTTCGGTATTGTTTGGCTTTTTTACCTCAATAAATACCAGTGGCATTCCGTTAATTAAAAGCGTAATATCTGGTCTAAATTCTTCGTCGCCGTTTTTGCAGGTTAATTCGGTAGTAACATGGAAAGTGTTGTTTTCAAAATTCTCGAAATCTATGAGTTTAATCCCCGATGTTTTGGTGAGTTCTTGATAAAAAGCCCTACTTAAATCGTCGTAATCTAGTTTTAAAGATAGTTCAATCAATAAACGACCGACCTCTTCTTCTGTAATTCCTTTATTAATGTTTAATAACGCACTTTTAAATAAGGCAGGAAAAATATTTGTTTCTTCTGCTCTAATTTGTTCTTTACGTGGGATATAAGTATAGCCCAAACGTACTAAATGTAAAAGTGCTGGTATTTTTACTCTCGAATCTTCGTTAAAAGCCATTAATAATTTAATATTGCAAAAGGTAATTTTTCATGTTTTAAATAGATAAAGGCATCTATTAATTTAGCTTGTGGGTAAAGATATATTTTAGAAAAGGTTTTTGCAAGGCATGTTTTCAGATTGTATCATTATGCTTTTTTCGATTTAAACGCTCCTTTTTTCTATTACAAAAACCTTTTTGGTTTAGCTTAGAAATATGTTTTTCCTCCCACAACCCTCTCCAAAGGGAGAAACTTATGTTATGGTAAGAAACAGCGTGAATTTGTATTTAATTATTGCCATTTGATATTTCCTAAAAATTAAACCTATAAGGTTTCAAAAACCTTATAAGTTTGTTTTAAATTGATATACTATATGAGGCCACAGTTGGAGGAAAAAGGCTTCATCTTTGCTAACAATTAATTGCGTACAATATCCAAAAAGATATTTCTTAAACTTTACTGAACAAGAAATAAGATCGAAGTCAAAAACATTTTTTAAAATCAATTTATTATAAGCCTCTTAAATTCATGATCAAAGTTAAATTATCTCTACTTTTTCTCTTAGGCATTGCTTTTAATGCTTGTGTAGATTCTAACCTAAAACAAAGTACCAGCGCAACGGAAAAAGATAGTATAAGTGGTTTAGAAATAGATTCCGCAAAAATAGATTCCACAAAAACGGTAAAATCAGAAGAAATTGAATATGCTTTGGCATTAAGTGAAAATGCGATAAAAATTGTTAATGCCAATAATGGTTCTACCAGCGATATTACCTTGGGGATGCCTTTTGAGCAGGTGGTAAACTCGGTTAGTAAAGTCTTAAATTCTAGTCCTAATATTAACATCAATAGCGAATGTGGTGCTGGTCCTTTAAAATTTGCAAGTTTTAACAATGGCTTAAGCCTTCTTTTTCAAGAGAAAAATGCAGAATGGTTATTTGCTGGTTGGGCAGCTAACCAAATACAAAAACCAATATCAAAATTAAGCACCATGGCGGGAGTAGGCATTGGCAGTACCAGAAAAGAAATGGAGAGTGCTTATGTGATTACCGTATCAAAAACTAGTTTAGGAAATGAATTTGCTACCAAAGGCGGCAATCTTTTTGGGATTTTTAATGGCCCAAGCCAAGATGCCAAAATTACTAATTTATGGAGCGGACTAAGCTGTAACTTTAGGTAGGTAATTACCATTAAACATTGCATATCAAAGTCAAAAGAATTGATAGGTCAGACAATTATTTACAATGCAGGGAAGCCTCTGCTTTGATTCTAAAGAAAAAACCTATAAGGTTTTAAAAACCTTATAGGTCTGCTAAATCAAAAATCAAAGAAATGTTTTCTTACCCCAAATCTCCAACTCTATTTCACATTCTTAGGTACATCAATCATCCCTTTAAAATCGCTTGGCATGTAAATGTTTTTGGTAATCTCATTACTTTTAGAAACTTGTTTAGTACCATTTACTCTGAGATTAGAATTTGATGAATTCACAAATCTGTTGTTAACTATATAATTAATTGCTGATGCTAATGAAAGTTCATTTGGGTTTCCGAAATCTCTTCTAACATCATCATCTTCTTCATAATTTGGTACAATACCCGCAAAATAATTCCCTTCCCCTAAAGAGTTTCTGGTAGAAAATGAAGATAAATAAAGTTCATATTTATCTATGCGCACCGGAAAAAAACCAACTGGCTTGCCGTAAGATTTACTACCAACAGTTTTAACATCTAAATATGGTTTTAATGAATTTATTACCAATTCACTTGCAGAAGCTGTATTTTCTGTAGTGATAAAAACCACTTTGCTAATGTTATTTAAGCCACCAGCTTTTGAAAAATAAGAAGTATTTGAAGCTTGATCATAAGAAACATTATCTGCATAATTGGCTACCTTTCCGTTAACAAAAACAATTTTATCATCTTGATCTCTGATAGGTTGGTTTTTTAAAATACTTGCCCTACCAGCTTGCAAAGCTGCATTGTAAGTTTCTATAAACATTACCTTGCTATTTAAACTTGAAGGCGCAATAAGATTTAATAAATCTTCTGCTGTGCTAACAAAGCCACCGCCATTATACCTTAAGTCGATAACCAAGTCAGTTACATTTGCAGTAGCAAATTTCGCAAAAACGTTGGTTAATGCAGCTTTAGAATTTTTTTCGTCTGTAAATTTAGCATAAGCCAAATAACCTATTTTTTTTGAGCCATTGGTTAAAACGGTATCCTTGTATATGGGGCTGCTGGTGTATTTTGTTTTATTCAAAATGTAACTATAGGAAGTACCATCCTTCTTTTTACCTTCAATGGTTATGGTACTGTTATTAATTGCAGTATTAATAAAATCAGACTCAGCATTAAAGTTAGTGCCAATTGTTCTTCCATCAATTTGATCTATATAGTCGCCCCTACCTAAGCCTTTTAAAGCAGAAGGCGAACCTGGTGAAGCAAATTGAAAGTATATTCTGTAATTATTTAAACTGCCAACTAAAGCTAAAGAAAAACCAAAATCATTTCCTTCGCCGCTATTATTTATAGCACCTGAAGTATTTGGTACAGCAGTTAACTTACCACTTGTAATTAAATCTTCTATGTATGCATATTTAGTATCATTTGGGTCTTCTTCGTTAAATTCATAAGGCCTGCTATTTAACGGGTTAATTCCAAACCGAGTAATGGCAAAAAGTTCGTCTTTTAATTGTGTAATTAGATCTCCTGAATTAAATCTTCCTCTAGGGTTAAATACATTATAGGTAGGTAAATCTGTGTTCCAGAGGTACAATTCTTTGGCATACAGAAACATGGAATCTTTCGTTAACTCATCTCTACTGCCAGTTGCTATTGGAGAATCATTGTTAGATATATTGTCTTTTTTGCAAGCACTAAAAAAAGCACTTATTAAAATACTTACTAAGGTTATTTTTATGAATGTTTGTCTCATTAGCTTTTTTTAAACTTATTTACGTCAAACGCTAGTTTTGGGTTTTTTATTCCGTCATACATAAACTATAATTTTTTTCATCCAAACCTAACTGAAAAAACAAGCCTTTTAAACTATTGTTTGCTAACAACTAATACATTATCAATTTGAAGGTTATTTTCTTCAAGCAAATAATCAAGTGCTGGTGTTGTTGATGTTTGAGAAAACTCATCTGTAAAGTAGAGTTTCAAATATTGCTCTAAACCATTCCATTCGGTTTGCTTAATTTTATTGAGTTGTTGTTCTGGTTTGCCTGTAGTTAAAATAAATATTTGTTTTCTATTAATAACCAATTCTTGCAAAAGCTCTAAAGCCTCTTTATAAAGCAATAATTTTAGTGGTAGGTTTGCATTTGTAAATAGTAAATCAAGGTTTTCTTTATACTTTTTATCAATACCAAAGGCATTAACAACTTCTTCAAACATATTTAAGTTACCATGCACTTCGTATCTTTTACTTATAAAATCTAACATTTCTTGTGGTGGCGGAAAAGTTTCTAAGTATTCGATAAAATTGGCAAACAGATAATAAACCTGTAAATCGTAATCTTTTTTAGGGACAAGCACATTATCAAATTCAAAAACAACGGCTGTTTTATGGGCTTCAATATCTTTATAATTTATCATCTATAAGGCAGCATTTTTTATTCTAATCATTTGATTATTAACGGAAACAACATGCATCAATCCTTTTAATTTATTTTGCGATTGTATATTGTTTAGTTGAGCCAAAGTTTCAGCACTAATATTTGCATAGCTCAAAATTTTATTTTCATATATGAGCACATAAAATTGCTGGAGCATACCAGTTACTTTATGCAATTGCAATTTTTTAAAACTGCTTTGATTAAACCATTTCCCTAATTGGTTAAAATTGATTCGATTTATCTGATTCCAGATTAAGGAATTATCGTTTACAGCATCATCTAATAAAATCATGTCCCCACAATTTTCTGCATCAGCAATTGCAATTGTTTGATTTGGGTAGCCTAAAGCAATTAATCCAGATGATAATTCTGCAAAAGTGCTAACTTCTTTATCAAATACATTGAAATGATTTAAATTATTTGGCGTTAGCATAATTTCTATTCCATACTCGCTAAATAAAACCTCTGATTCTAAAAGAGGTATTATTTCTGAACTTCTTAATGGATAAAGTTGTTCTATTTGATGGTCTAAGCAAAAAGCCAACAACTGATGAGCAATAGCATTACTATTTGATGGCGGAAAATTTTCAAAATTATCGCCAAATAAAACTTCTTCGTTTTTTAATAAATAAGCTAATTGGTAGCTTGCAAAATGACTTGCGGTAGTTATAAGTACTTTCAATTTGTATATTAAAATATTAAACCATCTTTCATCACAATTTTTCGATCGGCCATATCAGCTAGTTCCTCGTTGTGAGTTACAATGATAAAAGTATGGTTAAAACGGTCTCTCAAATCTAAAAAAAGCTGATGTAGCTCTTTTGCATGTTGCGAATCTAAATTACCAGAAGGTTCATCGGCTAAAATTAAATCTGGTTTGTTAATTAAAGCTCTTGCTACGGCAACACGTTGCTGTTCTCCTCCAGACATTGCAGCTGGTTTATGGTGAATTCTATCCTTTAAACCCAAAAGTGTAAGCAATTCTAAAGCTCTTTTTTCTGCATCTGCTTTTGATGTTTTAGCAATAAAGGCTGGGATGCAAACATTTTCTAAAGCGGTAAATTCTGGCAATAGATGATGAAACTGAAAAATAAATCCAATGTTCTTATTTCTAAAAGCACTTAAATTTTTCTGACTTAATTTTGTGATATCACTATCATTAATAAAAACCTCACCTTTATCTGGCTTATCTAAGGTTCCTATAATATGCAATAAGGTACTTTTACCGGCTCCAGATGCGCCAACGATGCTCACAATTTCTCCTTTTTTAACCTCTAAAGTTACATTCTTTAGTATTTGGAGTTCTCCGTAATTCTTCTCAATGTTTAAAGCTCTTAGCATTTTTCAAAAATAAACAAAAGAATTATCAAATAAATGTTATTAAAATCAATAAAAATGAATTTAATGCTGTTTTAGGTTTTGTTTTTAGGATGGTATTTGTAATTTCACATCAAATTTTTAGAAGATGAACATTCACGAATATCAAGGTAAACAAATTCTTAAAAGTTTTGGAGTTCGCATACAAGAAGGAATTGTTGCTGAAACACCAGAACAAGCTGTAGAAGCTGCCAAAAAATTAAAAGAAGATTACAACTCTGATTGGGTTGTGATTAAAGCACAAATTCACGCAGGTGGAAGAGGAAAAGGCGGCGGTGTAAAACTGGCTAAAAATTTAGAGGAAGTAAAGCAAAGAGCAACCGACATTTTAGGTATGCAGTTGATTACGCCACAAACTAGTGCCGAAGGTAAATTAGTTAGAAAAGTTTTAGTAGCACAAGATGTTTACTATCCAGGTGCTTCAGAAACTAAAGAATTTTATGTTTCTGTATTATTAAACCGTTCTACAGGCAAAAACATCATTATGTACTCTACCGAAGGTGGAATGGATATTGAAGAAGTTGCAGAACACACTCCACACTTAATTTTTAAAGAAGAGATTGACCCTAAAGTTGGCTTACAAGGTTTCCAAACTCGTAAAATTGCTTTTAACTTAGGTTTATCTGGTAACGCTTTTAAAGAGATGACTAAATTTATAGCTGCTCTTTACAAGGCTTATGATGCTACAGATTCTTCAATGTTTGAAATTAATCCAGTATTAAAAACATCTGATGATAAAATTTTAGCGGTTGATGCTAAAGTTGACATTGATGATAATGCTTTATTCCGTCATCCAGATTTTGCAGCAATGCGTGATACTGATGAAGAAGACCCAACTGAAGTTGAAGCATCTGCAAGCAACCTAAACTATGTTAAATTGGACGGAAACGTTGGTTGTATGGTTAACGGTGCTGGTTTAGCAATGGCTACAATGGATATTATTAAGATTGCTGGGGGTGAGCCTGCAAACTTTTTAGACGTTGGTGGTACAGCTAATGCAACAACTGTAAAAGCTGCTTTTCAAATTATTTTAAAAGACCCTAAAGTTGAGGCAATTTTAATTAACATTTTTGGAGGCATTGTACGTTGCGATAGAGTAGCACAAGGTGTTATTGATGCATATACTGAAATGGGAAACATTAGTGTGCCTATTATTGTAAGGTTACAAGGTACAAACGCAGTTGAAGCTAAGAAATTGATTGATGATTCTGGTTTGAAAGTGTTCTCTGCCATTTTATTAAAAGAAGCTGCTGATTTAGTATCAGAAGTTTTAGCATAATTTTTAAACTTTCAAAAGCCTTATAAGGCTTTTAATAACACAAAATCCTGATTGAAAAATCAGGATTTTGTGTTTTATATGAGATTTTTTATAAACTATGTTTACTGCAAACCTCTAAATCATAAAAGTTTCGCCTTCATTAGCCAAATAAGTTTCACTAAAAATATCTCTGGCTTCTAACAACATTGGAGATAAATCTCTATACCTTGCAGAAAAGTGACCAATCAAAAGCTTTTTAACCTTCATTTCTTTAGCTATTTGAGCTGCTTCATAAGAAGTGGTATGAAAAGTTTCTTTTGCTCTATCAACCATATCATGCATAAATGTAGATTCGTGATATAAAGTATCAACTTCTAATAGTTGCTCAATATATGAACCATCAGCAACTGTATCAGAACAATAAGCATAAGCTTTTGGAACATCCGCATCTAAAGTTAAATCTTCTGCTTTATGATTTACGCCATTGCTATCTTTAAAATCTATACCTTTTTTTAATAAGGCATAAAATTGTTGTGGCACATTTAATTCCTCTGCAAGTTCTTTATTGATTTTTCTTAATCGCTGTTTTTCTTTAAAGAGGAACCCAGTACAAGGTAATCTATGGTTAAGAATAATTGTCTCTACAATTAAATCATTGGTTTCTAAAATCACCTCAGATTTATTGGTATGTGTAAACTTATATTCAATTGGGAATTTTATAATTGTACCAGAGTGTTTAAATTGTAATTCTAATATTTCTTGAATTTCTTTTGGCGTGTACAAAAACAAAGGCTTGGTTCTTCCATTTAAATGCATGGAAGAGATTAAACCAATAAGGCCAAAGAAGTGATCGCCGTGTAAATGACTAATAAAAATATGGTCTATTTTATGATACTTTATGCCGTAACGAAGCATTTGCTGTTGAGTGCCTTCACCGCAATCAATCATCAATAGCTTTTCGTTAATATTTAATATCTGAGAAGTAGGGTTTCTATGAAATATAGGTGTTGCCGAACTACTGCCCAAAATTGTGACTTCAAATTTCATAGGTTCGGTTTGGATTAGAAAATTAGAGCTTATTTCATCTCTCTTTTTAGTTGTTTTTCAACTTCTTCCATAAAAATTAAATCTATGGCTTCTTCTACTTTAGGTACAATTGTAATTACGTTATCTAACTGCGAAATAGTAATTAACCTTGATACTGCCTCGTTAATTCCTGTTAAAATAAAAACGCCATCAGCATTTTTACATAACCTGTGGCCAACTAATAAACTACTTAAACCGCTAGAATCTGCATATTTAACATGAGACATATCTAAAATAATATTTCTTTGACCTTCTGTGTTAGTTAAAATCAATTCAGATTTTAATTGCGGAGATACCAAAGAGTTTAGTTTAGCCTCGTTTAACTTTATTAAAATGTATTTTTCGTGTTTATCTACAGTAAATTTCATATCAATACTTAATTGTCTAAGTTAATTATTTTATTTAAAAAAAGAATATAATAATTAAAGATGATTTAATACGTTTAAAACGTTGTTTTCTACCCTATTATAAACATCATTTGCATCTTCTTTTATAAAAGGTTTACCAGTAATTTTCTCATAAAGCTCAATATATCTATCAGAAATTGATTTTACTTTATCCGCATCCATAATTGGCACTTGCTGTCCCTCTTTTCCTTGAAAGCCATTTTCTATCAACCATTTTCTAACAAATTCTTTCGATAATTGCTTTTGTGGCTCATTTTTATCTTGTAAATCTTGGTAGCTATCTTTATAAAAATATCTTGAAGAATCAGGTGTGTGAATTTCATCAATTAAATAAATTACCCCATTGGTTTTTCCAAATTCATATTTAGTATCAACCAAAATTAAACCACGTTCAGCAGCTATTTCTGTACCTCTTTGGTATAATGCTCTGGTGTACTCTTCTAACTTCAAAAAATCTTCTTCACTAACAATTCCTTTAGCTAAAATAGCTTCTCTAGAAATATCTTCATCATGTCCAACAGATGCTTTTGTTGTAGGCGTGATAATTGGCTCTGGTAATTTATCGTTTTCTTTTAAACCTTCTGGTAATTTAACGCCACAAACTTCACGTTTTCCTAAAGCATACTCTCTGGCTGCATGTCCTGCTAAATAACCTCTGATAACCATTTCTACTTTAAATGGTTCGCAAATTTTACCAATTGTAACACTTGGATCAGCAACTTTAACCACCCAGTTTGGCACTATGTCTTTTGTGGCATCTAAAAATATAGCTGCAATTTGATTTAAAACTTGCCCTTTATAAGGTATAGCTTCTGGTAAAACCACATCAAAAGCAGAAATTCTATCACTAACAACCATTACCAAATACTCATTGTTAATGGTATAAACGTCTCTTACTTTACCTTTATAAAACCCTGTTTGGTTAGGGAATTTGTAATTTGTTTCTTTTATTGCTTGCATTGTTTTTTAGATGTGAGTATTGAAATATGAAAATTGAGAACTTTTATAGTTTTCTATTTCAAATCATTACTCAAATTTTTATTCGTTTTTTATTCTATTAGCTATGAAATTTGCAAATCAGTCTCAAATCTAGTATCTCAAATCTACTTTACTGAATATCTCCGTAAGCTTCTAATATTTTAACCACTAACTTATGACGCACCACATCTTTACCACTTAAATAAATCACATCAATACCTTTAATTCCATCTAAAATTCTTAGGGCATTGTGTAAACCAGATTGTTGTTTTTTAGGTAAATCTATCTGGGTAACATCTCCGGTTACAATAAATTTAGCCGATGGTCCCAACCTTGTTAAAAACATTTTTAACTGCATATCGGTAGCATTTTGCGCTTCATCCAAAATTACAAAACAATTATCTAAAGTACGGCCACGCATAAAAGCTAATGGCGCAATTTCAATGGTTCTATTTTCTAAATAGGTTTTCAGCTTGTCAGCAGGAATCATATCATCCAAAGCATCATAAAGCGGACGCAAGTAAGGGTCTATTTTCTCTTTTAAATCACCAGGTAAAAAACCTAAATTTTCTCCTGCTTCTACTGCGGGTCTGGTTAAAATAATTCTTTTTATTTCTTTGTTTTTTAAAGCCCTTACTGCCAAAGCTACCGCAGTATAAGTTTTACCAGTTCCGGCGGGGCCTATTGCAAATAAAACATCATTTTTAATAATACTGCCCACCATACGCCTTTGGTTATCGGTTCTGGCCTTCACCATTATTCCGTTTGGTCCAAAAACTATAACCTCCGATGATGAATTTGCAACATCAGCACCTTCTGTATTTTCTGATTTCACAACAGGTCTTGCAGATTCACCTAAAATTGCAGATACATCGTTAGTAGATAAATTTTGATATTTATCTAAGTGCTCAATAATAGCTGTTAATTTTTCATTAAAAATGGTGAGCTCTTTTTCATCGCCAATTGCCTTAACTTCATTACCTCTGGCAACTACTTTAAGTTTTGGAAAAGAGCGTTTTATTAATTCAAAATACTCATTATTTGGCCCCCAAAGCACTGCTGGGTTAACGGCTTCTAAAGTAATTTTCAGTTCGTTCATTTATAGATTTTACGTTTCTGATATTAATATGAATTAAAAATTTGATATTTGTAGCATTAATCTTGTGATACAAGATTAAGAATAAATATTCACAATATTGATGGCAATTATTACTTTAACCACAGATTTAGGTTATAAAGATTTTTATCAGGCAGCGTTAAAAGGTAGTATTTTAAATACACTACCTACAGTGAATATTATTGACATTACCCATGAGATTGAAGCATTTAATATTTCTAAGGCTGCATTTTTATTAAAAAACAGTTTTTATTACTTCCCAAAAGAAACTGTACATTTAATTGGCATTGATACTGTTTACAGTGCCGCTAATAAATATTTGGCTGTTAAATACCGCGACCATTACTTTGTTGGGTCTGATAATGGTATATTTTCTTTAATTTTTGAAGAAACACCACAAGAGGTTGTAGAAATAAACATTTTACAAGATTTAAAGTTTTTACATTTTCCGCTTGCAGATATTTTTGTAAAAGCCGCTTGTCATTTAGCTGCTGGCGGTTTATTAAAAGATATTGGCGAACGTACTTTTGAAATTGAGCAAAAGATGAATTTTCATCCTGTAATTGAGAAAAACTTAATTAAAGGTTCTGTTATTTTTATAGATTCTTTTGAAAATGTAGTCACCAATATTACTAAAGATTTATTTAATAAAGTACAAGCCGGACGTAAATTTACGTTACATTTTAAACGTAGCGAATCCATCTCTCAGCTTTCTTGGCATTATGATGAAGTGCCTGAAGGAGAAAAATTATGCTTATTTGGTATATCAGACCATTTAGAAATTGCAATTAATAAAGGGAAAGCGAGTGGCTTATTAGGGCTAAAAGCTAACGACACCATTTTAATTGATTTTCATTAATGATTTTGCGATTGGTTAAAATGCACTTTATAGAAACAGAAATACATTATTTTAAAACTATTTTTGAACAAGCGCAACCAAAAATATTAGAAATGCCAGGTTGCAAAAGTGTTGAATTAAAGCAAGACCTTAATCAACCTCAAGTGTTCTTTACTTTAAGTAATTGGGAAAGTATTAACGATTTGGAGAATTACAGAAACTCTGAGTTATTTATAAATACTTGGAAAAAGGTTAAACCTTTATTTTTACAAAAAGCAGAAGCTTGGACATTTAATTCTTAATTATGAAAAATTTACTCTTAATATTATTAACCCTATTTTCTTATAAAGCTTTTTCTTTTCAAAATGCAGATAGTTTAGCTTATGAATTACAGAGAAATAAAATTAATAGCATGTTAGATGCTAAAGCCGCAAAATACGGTCAGTTTTCTGAAAGCTTAAACCAAAAAACTGGAATTTTTGGTTTAAAAACTAAAAAAGATATGCAAAAAAGCATGGATATTTTGCAAGCTATTATTGAAACTGACAATGCAATATTAAAAGAAACAAAAACGCTCTTAGATTTTAAGACCTACCAACAAGAAACGATAAGTTATAAATCAAAAGAATCTGAAAGTAGAAATTTAGCTTACATGAGTACCATTAATAAGCTTCAAACAGAAAACGAATTGGTAAAAGCCGAATTGAAAGAACAGCAAAAAAGTAAAAAATTTTACCAATTGGTAACTTTTGCTTTGGCTTTGGCAATTATTAGTTTCGCTGTGTTTGCGTTCCGTAAAATTTCTCTAAAATAACTTAAAACCTAATTTTAGTTTTAATTTCGTAATAATTTAATAGGCATGGTTTGCCTAAACAACTCTTATAAATGGCAAGAAACGGATTAAATAGCAGCTCATCCCCTGCTCAAGAATTCTCAAAATCAAAAATAAATTCAGAAAACATAAAGAAAATAAGTGCTTTAATTAGTTACATAAAGCCTTATCAAACAAAATACATTATTGGTACCGTATTTTTATTAATTAGCAGTGGTGGCGCATTGTTGTTTCCTGCTATTATACAGGTAATGATTGATGTAGCTACTGATAAAGCTCCAAAATATGGTTTACCAAATTCTATCAACCAAATTGGTTATATCGCTTTTGCAATTTTATTTATACAAGCTTTTGTTTCTTTTTTTAGGATAAGGTTATTTGTTGAAGTTGCTGAAAAAGCTTTAGCTGATATTAGAAGAGATACTTATTTTAAGATGATTACCTTGCCAATGAACTTTTTTGCAAACAGAAGAGTTGGCGAATTAAATAGTAGAATTTCGGCAGATTTATCACAAGTTCAAGATACTTTAACCACCACCTTAGCAGAAATGGTGAGGCAAATTATTCTTTTGGTTGGTGGTATTGGCATATTAATTTACGTTTCTGGCAAGCTTACCTTTTTTCTATTATGTATTTTCCCAGTTATAGTTGTGGCTGGTGTGTTTTTCGGAAAAGCTTTACGTAAAATATCTAAAAATGCACAAGATAAATTAGCAGAATCTAATACCATTGTTGAAGAAACACTACAAGGTATTTCAAACGTAAAAGCTTTTGTAAATGAAGCTTTTGAAGCAAATCGTTATGAAAAAAGCTTACAAAAAGTTGTGAAAATTGCTTTAAAAGGTGCTAACTATCGTGGCCTTTTTGCTTCCTTTATTGTTTTTTGCTTATTTGGAGCAATAATGGGTGTTTTATGGTATGGTGCTGTTTTAGTAAAAGAAGGCAGTTTAAATGTAGCAGATATTGTTGCTTACCTTTTATATTCGTTTTTTGTGGGTGCTGCAATGGGTAGTTTTCCTGA
Organism: Pedobacter alpinus; assembly: GCF_042684645.1. Classification (NCBI taxonomy): domain Bacteria; kingdom Pseudomonadati; phylum Bacteroidota; class Sphingobacteriia; order Sphingobacteriales; family Sphingobacteriaceae; genus Pedobacter; species Pedobacter alpinus. The sequence goes on along the minus strand of NZ_JBHULV010000046.1, from coordinate 44,562 downwards.
GCTTTACGCTAATGTGCAAAAAGCAATTGGTGCTTCTGAACGAGTTTTAGAGATTTTACAAGAAGAAAACGAACCTATCTCAATAAAAGAATCTGAAAACGAAATTAAAGAAGTGTTAAAAGGTAATTTATCTTTTAACAATGCAATTTTCAATTACCCATCAAGAAAAGATATTACTGTTTTAAATGGCGTTTCTTTTGAAGCGAAGGCAGGAGATAAAATTGCAATTGTCGGTCCATCTGGTGCAGGAAAATCTACCATTGCCAGCTTAATTCTTAAGTTTTACAATTTAATAGAAGGTGATATTTTGTTTGATGGTAAATCGATCAAAGATTTAGCACTTACAGATATTAGGCAGCAAGTTGCGATAGTACCACAAGATGTGATTTTATTTGGAGGCACTATAAAAGAAAATATTGCTTATGGTAAATTAAGTGCTACTGATGATGAAATTATGGAAGCCGCTAGAAAAGCAAATGCACATCAGTTTATTACTGGTTTTCCAGAAGCTTACGAAACTGTAGTTGGAGAAAGAGGTGTTAAATTATCTGGCGGACAGAGACAGCGAATTGCTATTGCAAGAGCATTATTAAAAGACCCTGCTATTTTAATTTTAGATGAAGCTACTTCCTCTTTAGATTCAGAATCAGAAAGATTGGTGCAAGAAGCTTTAGAAATTTTAATGAAAAACAGAACTTCTATCATCATTGCCCACCGTTTATCAACCATTAGAGAAGCGGATAAAATTATTGTTTTAGATAAAGGCATAATTGTAGAAAGTGGTAACCATCAAGAACTTTCATTAATTGAGGACGGTTTATACAAACGTTTAAGCTCTTTACAATTTGAGGTTTAAGATTGAATAAAGAAAGGAAGAATAGAATGAGTGAAGGATGAATGTGGGAATTATTCAATACTATAAACTAAAATAGGTTTTGCGTTAACGACAGAAATGGCATCCTTTTTTGCCGCTGATACGTGAGCAAATGGCAAAAAAGATATAATGGAAGGCGTGTTAAAACGCCCAAATAAAACAATCGCTGAAATCTGTGTAATCAGAAAAAACCTTTAACTAAATATGAAATTAACAATTTGGGGAGCGGCTCAACAGGTAACCGGCAGTATGCACCTTTTAGAGGTGGAGGGTTATCATATTTTAATAGATTGTGGTTTAAATTATGAAGGCGGAGTAGAGCTTGCAGAAAATGAAAACTTTCCGTTTTTTCCGTCTGATATTGATGTAGTTGTTTTAACCCATGCCCATATTGACCATAGTGGTAATATCCCTACATTAATAAAAGCAGGTTTTGAAGGACAAATTTTATGCACCTACCCTACTGCAGATTTAACACAATTATTGTTATCAGATTCTGTAAATATATTTTTAAGGAAACAAGATAATAAACGTGGCCGAGGAAAATTTAAACATAAAAGATTTGTAAACAACAACAGTCAGCCACTTTATTTACAAAGGCATGTAAATGATACCGCTGATAGAACCGTTGCAATAGCTTACCATAAAGAGTTTAAAATTAATAACAACATTACGCTAAAGCTGATACCAACTGGTCATTTGTTAGGTGCAGCTGCTGCGCATTTTACCATAAATGATAATGGGGTACAAAAAACCATTGCCTTTACAGGCGATATTGGTCGAGCTAATTACCCTGTTTTAAATAACCCTGAATATCTACCAGAAACACAAAATTTAGTTTGCGAATCTACTTATGGTGGCAGGTTCCATACTGCAAAAGAAAGTTTACAAAACACCCTAATTAATGTGATTACAGAAGCTTGTATTGACCAACCCGGCAGGTTAATTATTCCAGCTTTTAGTGTTGGGCGTACGCAATCCTTGGTTTTTACCCTCAACAAAATATTTACAGCAGGGCTTTTACCTCCAATTCCTGTTTTTGTAGATAGCCCAATGGCAACTATGGCTACAGATATTTACAGAAAACACCATGCTTATGTTAGCGAAGAGGCAAGATCTTTTTATAACAAAAATGGTAGCGAATTTGAATTTGATAATCTAAGCTACGTTAAACAACTAAAGGAAAGTAAAGAGATAGCTAATTACTTTGAACCTTGTATCATCATTTCATCTGCTGGAATGCTAGAAGGCGGCCGCATACAAGACCATTTATTCCATAACATTCAAAACTTATATGCTACTATTTTCTTCATCGGTTTTTGTGCCAGAGGAACTTTAGGCCATCGTTTATTAAGAGGAGATTCTTTTGTAAATATTAAAGGCAAAGAATTAGCTGTATTTGCGACCATCAAAAAAACTGATTTATTAAGTGGACATGGAGACCATCAAGATATTATGGAATATGTAACTAAAATACCTAACCAGTCTTTAAAGAAAGTGTTTTTAGTGCATGGCGAGCTAGAGAGCATGAACGCCTTAAAGGTAAATATGGAGCTAAATAGATTGGAAGTTGTAATTCCTGAAAAAGGGATTACTTATGAACTATAATCTAAAACTTCTCTTCTACACCCAATCCAAATAAAGCATAATCATATTTCACTGGGTCATTTGCATCTAATTGTCTTAAGTTTTGAGTCAGCTCTAAAGCGGTTTGCCAATCGGTTTGCTTTCTGCTAATTAAACCTAATTTACGGGCAACTCTATCAACATGTACATCACAAGGGCTAATTAATTGGTTCGGTTTTAATCTATTCCAAATCCCAAAATCAACGCCTTTATCATCATCACGCACCATCCAACGTAAAAACATATTTAACCTTTTACAGGTAGATTTTTGAGCTGGTGAAGAAACGTGTTTAATAGTACGACGTGGAAAATCCTCCAAAGAAAAAAAGTAAGACCTAAAGAAGTTTAAATTACTTTCAATAGTATTTTCAGCTAAATCAGAACCAAAACTAACAGTATGTTTTTTAAATTTTGAAATGCTGTTAATCTCCTTAAAACTAGACCTAAATTCCCCTTCTGCAAATGGCAAAAAAGCATCTTCTAAAGAATCAAAATTGCTGTAATGCTGACGAAAAAAATGAATAAAATATAATGTATCTGTAGCGTTAAAGGTTCTATGTTTAAAGTTTAAAAACCTTTTTAAGTCAGTTTCCTGATGGTTGATGATAAAATCATGAGGTGCACCATCCATTAAAGTAATGAGTTCTTTACATTTGTTTATAATGGTAATTCTTTGACCCCACGCTAACATGGCACTCCAAAAACCCATAATCTCTATATCCTGTTTTTTTGTAAATAAATGCGGAATACAAACCGGGTCGTTAGTGATAAATGATGGCTGGTTATATTGAATCACCTTAGCATCAAGAAAGTCTTTTATATTTGGGAAATTAATGTGAATATTCAACGTTAGGTATTTAAGTTTTCAAACATAAAACTGTTGTTATAACAATTTGTTTAAATTTATAATCTAAATATTAAAATGATGTATAAATTATTGATAAAAAATAAAATCGTTCTTGGTTTTTCTATTTGTATCCTTTTTGTTTCGTGTCTTAGTCAAAAAGAAAAGGCAGCATATAAAAAATCTGTTGAACAAGCTATTACAGAAAATAGATTTAGATTTATTCCTCAACAAGTGAATCCTTTAAGAGCCGGTTTAATAATATCACCACAATTATTACAACTTGATGGTACATATAGTTTAAAGGTGACTCCAGATAGCCTTATCTCCTATTTACCTTATTTTGGAGTTGCACAACAACAAGTTGATTATGGAGGTAGAGATAGTGGTTTAAGTTTTACAAGTACAGATTTTACATATAATAAAAAGGATGGTAAAAAGGGAGGTTATGAAATTACCATTCAGCCAAAAAATAGTAACAATGCAAGAACAATGTATTTAAGTATTACTGAAAGCGGTACAGCTACACTAAATATCAATAGTAATAACCGAGACGCTATCAGTTTTAATGGTGTTATTGAGGCTAAATAAAAATTTAAAATATCAAAATACAAAACCTTAGCTTTTAGCCTTGAGCATTAAGCTTTAAGCCTATTTAAGCTAAAGCTTGTCTTAAATCATCAATTAAATCTTCAATATCTTCAACGCCTACACTTAAACGTAAAAGATTATCAACCACACCTACTTTCTCTCTTTCTTCTTTTGGGATAGAACCATGCGTCATACTTGCGGGGTGATTTATTAAAGACTCTACTCCTCCTAAAGATTCGGCTAAAGTAAATACCTTAAAAGATCCTGAAATTCTAAAAGTTTCGGCTAAATCTGCATCTTTCAATACAATAGATATCATTCCACCAAAACCACGCATTTGCTTTTTAGCAACTTCATGATTAGGATGATCTATAAAACCAGGCCAATAAATCTTTTCAATTTTAGGATGATTTCTTAAAAAAGCAGCTACTTTTTCGCCATTTTCACAATGAGCCATCATTCTTAAGTGCAAGGTTTTTATCCCACGCAAAACCAAAAAAGAATCTTGCGGACCAGGTGTTGCGCCACAAGCATTGTACATAAACCACAGTTGCTTGTACAACGCTTCATTATTGGTTAATAATGCTCCCATTACCACATCAGAGTGACCAGCAATGTATTTAGTTACAGAGTGCATCACCAAATCGGCACCTAAATCAACTGGGTTTTGTAAATATGGAGATGCGAAAGTATTATCAACTACTAATGTTAAACTATTAGATTTGGTAATAGCCGCAACAGATTCAATATCAACAATCTGCATCATTGGATTGGTAGGTGTTTCTAACCAAACCATTTTAGTATTTTCGTTAATAAAAGCAGAGATATTTTCAGGATTTGTTAAATCTATAAAATGAAACTTAATGCCATAGTTTGCAAAAACCTTGGTAAAAATACGGTAAGAACCACCGTATAAATCATTCCCGGTAATTACTTCATCACCAGGTTTTAACGTTTTCATTACGGCATCTGTAGCACCCATCCCGCTTGAAAAAGCTAAACCGTATTTACAGTTTTCTAAAGCTGCCATACAATCTTCTAAAGCTTTACGAGTTGGATTTGTACCCCTAGAATACTCGTACCCTTTATTATCTCCTGGTGTTTTTTGCCAATAGGTAGAAGTTTGATAAATAGGTGTCATTACAGCTCCAGTAGTTGGGTCTGGATGCTGACCTGCATGTATTGCTTTAGTTGCGAAACGTAATTGCCTCACCCCAACCCTCTCCGAAGGAGAGGGAGTACTTATATTGTTGTTCTTGTTTTCTGTCATATCTAGTTTATTAAAATTTACATTTTACTATCAAATTCAATTTCCACAGAATAAGAAAAGTCCTTCTCCTTCGGAGAAGGATTTAGGATGAGGCCCCTTAATAAGCCAAAGCAAATAACACTCTTTCTTTAGAAGGTTTACCTGTTACCATACAGACTCCTTCTTCTTGTTTGTTGTTTAAAGGTATGCACCTAATTGTTGCTTTAGTTTCTTCTTTAATTTTCGCCTCTGTTTCTGAAGTACCGTCCCAATGTGCAGCAATAAAACCACCTTTTTCTGTTAATACTCGTTTAAATTCTTCATAAGAATTTACTTCAGTGGTCATTTCAGTTCTGTAATCTAATGCTTTTTGATAAATATTATTTTGAATCTCTTCTAATAAGTTTTCAATTACGTCAGCAATACCATCTCTAGAAATAGTTTCTTTTGTTCTGGTATCTCTTCTTGCTATCTCAATTGTATTACTTTCTAAATCTCTGCCACCAAATGCCAACCTAACCGGAACACCCTTTAACTCATACTCGGCAAATTTAAAACCAGGTCTTTGTGTATCTCTATTGTCATATTTAAAAGAAATTCCTTTGGCTTTTAAAGCCGATGTAATCTTTTCAACCTCCGCAGATATTTTAGCTAATTCTTCATCACCTTTATGAATTGGAACAATAACAACCTGTATAGGAGCCAATTTAGGAGGCAATACCAATCCTTGATCATCTGAATGCGCCATAATTAAAGCACCCATTAATCGTGTAGAAACACCCCAAGATGTAGCCCAAACATACTCCTGCTTTCCTTCTTTAGTAGTAAACTTTACATCAAAAGCTTTAGCGAAATTTTGACCTAAAAAGTGGGAAGTACCCGCTTGTAAAGCTTTGCCATCTTGCATTAAAGCTTCAATACACATGGTGTCTAAAGCACCTGCAAAGCGTTCGTTAGCTGTTTTTTTACCTTTTATCACCGGCATAGCCATAAACTCTTCAGCAAAATCCGCATATACATGTAGCATTTGTTCGGTTTCTGCAATAGCTTCTTCAGCAGTTGCATGTGCAGTATGCCCTTCTTGCCATAAAAACTCAGTAGTTCTTAAAAATAGACGCGTACGCATTTCCCAGCGTACCACGTTAGCCCATTGGTTAACTAATATTGGTAAATCTCTATAAGATTGAATCCAACCTCTGTAAGTGTTCCAAATAATGGTTTCAGATGTTGGACGAACAATTAATTCCTCTTCTAACTTCGCATCCTCATCAACAATAATATTTCCGTTGCCATCGTTCTTTAACCTATAATGAGTAACTACGGCACATTCTGTAGCAAAGCCCTCAACGTGAGAAGCTTCTTTAGAAAAAAATGACTTAGGGATGAATAAAGGGAAATAAGCGTTACTATGACCCGTATCTTTAAATTTTTGGTCTAAAACTGCTTGCATTTTCTCCCAAATGGAGTAACCATAGGGTTTTATTACCATACAACCTCTTACAGAAGAATGTTCTGCAAGATCTGCTTTGGTAACTAATTCGTTATACCAGTGAGAATAATCTTCGGATCTACTTGTTAAGCCCTTGCTCATATATATTTTGGAATAATTTTTGTATTTTTATAAATGTAATTGTACTAGGGTCAAAGTTATAAATTTAATTAGTAAAGCTTAGAGCGTTTAAACCTATTTAGCCATGAATAATATACCAACATACAAAATTTTAGCAATCAGTGCTATTGCTGCGCTGTTTAGTGCTTGCTCTAGTGGCAGATTAGCTACACAAAATACAGACGATGTTTATTTCTCTGATGTAGAGGCGAACAAAATTAATTACGCTGTCAATAATTACTATAGTGAAGATGATAATAACTATGTAGACCAAAATGGTTACGATAGAAATAACGATTCCTATTATGATGGTTATGATAATATATCAAGATTTGACCGTAATAATTGGAATAATAATTTTACATGGAGGGATTATTATTACAACAATAATTTAATGTTTGATCCTTTTTGGGGTCCGCAAAATTTTGGCTTTAATAATTTTTACGGTAATGGCTGGGGCGGTGGATTTGGCTTTAATAACTTCTACGGCAATGGCTGGGGTGGAGGGTTCAATAACTTTTACGGAAATGGCTGGGGCTGGGGCGGTGGATTTGGTTTAGGCTTTAATAATTTTTATGGTAACGGATGGGGTGGAGGATTTGGATTTAACAATTTCGGTTTTGGTAACTCACCTTATTGGGGAATTTACTCCTTTTACCAACCAGGATTTTTTGGTAACGGCTTTATAGGTAATGGTTTTGGAAATCCTTATTTCGGAGGTGGCTTTGGTAGTGTAGGCAGAAATTTAACCCCAAGACCAAACGGAAGTTATGACAATATGAGACCAAGAAATGCGGATGGAGGCTCTATTCAGATGCCACCAAGCAGAAGTCCAAGACCAACTTCTATTGGAAATAATGGCAGACCTTCTGTGGAAAACTCAAGAAATGATGGTTCTTATAATCCTTACGGAAGACCAAGTCGTTCATCATCAGGTTCATCAACTTCAGATAGGAATACTAATAGTCAGCCTGCTAGAACGCCAAGTACCAACAGCAGACCAACTAGACCATCAACTAGCGAAGGAACAAGACAACCAAGTTCTCAACCTACTAGCAGACCAACAAGAAGTGATGCTCCATCAAGTTCACCTTCAACGCAAAGTGGAAGATCATCATCACCAAGCTCTGGTGGTTCATCAAGTGGCGGTGGCGGTTCTTCATCAAGACCAACAAGAGGCGGAAATTAATATATCTATCTAAAATGAAATTAAAAAAACAATTATTATTAGCAGTTTTTATAATTATTGCACAAACTGCCTTCTCACAGTACACAGCGGACGCTCTAAGGTTTTCGCAATTTGAAAACAGTACTACAGCTAGATTTGGCGGAATGGGCGGACAAAAAGCTGCAATTGGTGGTGATATAAGCTCAGTTTATGGAAACCCTGCTGGTTTGGGAATGTTTTCGAAATCAGAATTCAGCTTAACTCCCGAAATAAGGTTTGGAAATAGTGATGTAAACTTTTTAGGTACCGACAGTAAATTAAGTAATTCTAACGTTGATTTGAGTAATGTTGGAGTTGTTTTTCATACCAGAACATACAAAGAAGGTGACTTAAAAAAGGGTTTATTGAGTTTGAATTTTGGTATAGGTTATCAAAAAAGAGCTGCCTACAAAAATAATTATTCATTTGCAGGAGAAACAAACTTAAATGGTTTAGGCGACTTTTTTGCACAAGAATCTAACGCTGATAGGCTTAACGGAACACCAAGAGCTCCAGAAGATTTAATATCTAATGTAAACAATGCAGCATTTGTTTCCTTTTTAACCGATTATAATGCTGCTGGAAACCCTAATTATTTTCCCATAACATTTACAGATACAGACCAAACTTACGACGTCTTGAGAAGCGGAGGTAGCTCTGATGTGAATTTTTCTGTAGGTACTAATTTTAGTAATAAAGTGTTTTTTGGAGCATCTGTTGGCTTATCTTCTTTTAGATACACTTCTATGGAAACAACAAACGAACAAAGCTTATATGTTGACCCAAATAATGGTAATAGTGTAGATTATAATGTTAATTACGCAAGAAATTTTGATACAGAAGGTTCTGGAGTAAATTTAAAATTGGGATTAATTTTAAAACCAACAAAAGAATTAAGGGTAGGTTTAAATTTTGAGTCTCCAACTTGGTTTAGAGTAACAGACAATTATTCGGAAGAGTTTTCTGACAGAAACACAGGTGCATCAGCATCTGATTCGTATCCTTTTGAATACAATTTGAACACTCCACTTAAGTTAAACGGGGGTTTGGCTTATTTCTTTAGCGATAAAGGTTTCTTATCAGCTGATGTAGGTTTTGTTGATTATTCTTCCATTAAATTTAGTTCCAATAACAGTTCGCAAGATGTAAGCTCTAACAGAGATATTATGAGGACTTATCAAAACGTATTGAATTATAGCGTTGGTGGTGAAATTAAATTGGATGAAAGCTTTTTATTGAGAGCTGGTTTTCAATCATCTGGAAACCCCTACAAAGATTTAAATAATTCGGACTATACCATTAATAGTTTTAGTGGAGGTATAGGTTATAGATTTGGCGAGTATTATTTAGATGCAGCTTTAATTAATAGTAATAATTTCTTGGAATATAGAAATTATGCATTAAATAATGGTAACGAACCTAGAGCAGGTATTGAAACAAGAACCAATAGAGTTTCTATAACTTTTGGTGTAAGGTTCTAAAATTAAAATTTTACATAAGCGGGCAAAACTTAAAAACTTTGCCCGCTTTTTATTTGCAATAATTTTGGTTTAAGGGTCATTTTTTAATGGCAAAATACCTCTCCAATTGAAAGTTTATGAGTTTCAATAGGTATCTTCTTTAATTGTGATTCTTTTGTTTCTTTCATCATTCATAAACGCAATTAAAACATACGTATCGTTAAAAAAAACTACTAATCTCTGTCACAAAATTTAAGCTTAAATTAGTTTAATACCTAACAACTCAAAACATTGTCTAGCTTTCTTTTCTTAGAAACTTAAATTGTAATAACGTGAGTTCGATAATTTTTGCTAGTTTCTAATGTCCCAAGCCAAGTTTTTTAATTATTCAAGAGCGTTAAAGATGGAAGCGGCATCCTTTTTTGTAACCCTGAGCGGAGTCGAAGGATAAGCCAAAAAGATACAGCGAACAGCGTGTTAAAACGCCCAAATCATCTTAATTTAATCATTAATTATCGAACTGAGGTTAATAACCTGAGTTCGATTATTATTGAGGATTAATTTTACTAAGTTTATTTAAAGTACAAACATTAATTACAGTTAATTCGCCCTTGTCTGGTGCGGAATAGATGAAACTGCTAAAGCACTTCCGTTCATAGCATCGGACGCAGGCGAGAGTTTTTGGGAACTTTTTTCGGAAAAAAGTGCCTGCCAATGCCCGGCATGAGGGCAGGAAAGCCTGTGCGGTTTTGGATTTAAATTTAAAATTATGATTATTAACATGTTAAATATGAATTAATAATCGAACTGAGGTTAATAGGTAATTTTATTGAAAGTACACCCTAAAAAATCAATCGTTTAATTTAGCTGGTCCAAATAGATATTTGTTTACTCATAGATGAAAGAAACATAATAGGATGAAGATTCGTAAAGAGATTTTCTAAAGTCTTTTTTAAACCTATAATTTAATGTCTTCTCTTTTAAGTTTTAAAACAAAAAAAAGGGTCCTAAAAACATGAAGTTTTCAGGACCTTTTTAAACGTAAGAATAAATTATTTTCTAACGTAATACCTTTGTGCTTCAGGTAAATATTTTTTAATATCCGCAATTCTTGTAGCATCACTTGGGTGAGTACTTAAAAATTCTGCGGGCGCTTGTCCATTACCTTGCGCAGCCATCCTTTGCCAAAAATTAACTGCCTCTTGTGGATTGTATCCGGCCATAGCCATAAAAGTTAATCCTAATCTATCAGCTTCTGATTCCTGCTTTCTTGAATTAGGCAACAATACCCCAGTTTGTGCGCCAATTCCAAAAACTTGGTTAAAAACACCCATACCTGCTTCCGTTTTTGTAACTGCAGATCCAACAATTGCCCCTAAACCTTGAGCTATCATTTGCTGAGAGTAACGTTCATTAGAATGTTTTGCTATAGCATGTGCAATTTCATGCCCCATTACTGTTGCTAAACCTGCATCAGATTGGGTAACTGGTAAAATACCTGTAAAAACAGCTACCTTACCGCCAGGCATACACCATGCGTTAACGTCTTTACTTTCAATCAAATTAAATTCCCAGTTAAAACCAGCAATTTGATTACCGTAACCGTTATCATTCATATACTTAGTTACAGAATTCTGGATCTTCGCACCTATTTCTTTAACTTTTCTACTTTGTGAATTGTTTAAAACTTTGGTGCCTGGGGTTGTCAAAAATTCTCTATAACTACCCGCAGCCATCTGCTGCATTTCTGTATCACTCACTAAATTAGCTTGTCTTCTGCCCGTTAATGGCACAGTAGAACAAGCCATTAATAAACTCGCAGTTCCGATTACTGCAATTGCTTTAATATTCATAAAAATCAATTAATTTAAATTTGTTTCTTTTTAAACAGATTTACTTTTGATTCTTTGCCATGTAAAAGTCTTTCTATGTTTTTTTGGTGAGTTACTAAAATTAATATACAAATGCACATACCGTATATAACTATTGCTTTTACAGATACTTGATAAATAAAAATCACACTAAATGTGAATGTAAAACCAGCACTTATACTACTTAAAGAAACATACTTTGTTAACAACAAAACTATTACAAATACAAGAACGCACAGCAAAGCTGACGGAAGGTGCACTGCCAATATCATACCAAATAAAGTAGCAATACCTTTACCGCCTCTAAAACCTGCAAAAATTGGAAACAAATGCCCCATTACCGCAACTATACCTAATGCTAATTGATAATTTACAAATTGAATAGAATTTTCTGGACCGGTAACAGATAAACCAATAAAAGAAACCAAGTTAGTAGCTGTCCACCCTTTTAAAATGTCTAAAAGCATAACCGGAATTCCTGCTTTTTTGCCTAAAACCCTAAAAGTGTTTGTTGCACCAGCATTTCCACTACCATATTCTCTAACGTCAATTCCGTAAAATGCCTGCCCAATCCAAACTGCTGTTGGAATCGAGCCAAATAAATAAGCCAAAAGCAATGCTCCTATGGAATAAGCAGAAATCATAAAGCTATATTAAGATTAAAATATCTATTTCTCAAAATGTATTAATTAATAACTGCTTTTAAACTCATATCTAAACTTTTTACAGAGTGAGTTAAGGCACCCATAGATACATAATCAACACCGCATTTTGCGTAATCTAAGACAGTATCCTCTGTTATACCGCCAGATGCTTCTGTAATAAACTTACCGTTAATTAATGCCACAGCTTCTTTTAGTTGGCTGTAATTAAAATTATCTAATAAAATTCTATCTACATGCCCAACACCCATTACCTCTTTTAATTCATTTATGCTTCTTACCTCAATTTCAATTTGGAGATTTAGGTTCTTGTCTTTAAGATATTTTAGGGCTGCATTTATAGCTTCAGAGATACCACCAGCATAATCAACATGGTTATCTTTAATTAAAATCATATCGTACAAACCAAAACGGTGGTTTACACCTCCTCCAATTTTTACAGCTTGTTTTTCTAAAAATCTCAAATTAGGAGTAGTTTTTCTGGTATCTAAAACTTTCGTTTTTGTACTACTTATCAATTTCACAATTCTGTTAGTCGTAGTTGCAATACCACTCATTCTTTGCATAGTGTTAAGAACCAATCTCTCTGCTATTAAAATAGATTGAGAGCTACCTGTTACGTAAAAAGCAATATCTCCGTATTTAACAGGAGTACCATCTTTAATTAAAAGTTCAACTTGTAAAGTTGGGTCAACAGTTTTAAAAACTTCCATTGCAAAATCTATACCTGCAATAATACCGTCTTCTTTAATTAAAAGCTTTGCTTTACCTGTTGAAGCTTGCGGAATGGTAGATAATGAGGTGTGGTCGCCATCACCAATATCCTCTTTAAGAGCATTATCTATAAATTGTTGTAATATTTCTTTGTCCAAAATCTATATTTTCTATCCCAAAAATATAAATTTTATGATTGTATTAACCTTTATTTTCTTCAATTCTAATTTGAGACAGTATAAAATTGTCTGAATTGTTTTTAAACTCAAAGCTAATTCTGAAATTTCCTTTACTTGTAGTGTATAAAATAACACCAAATTTAAAATTAGGATTAGATGTTACCTTATGAATAATTTTTGTACTTAAAGATGGATGCTTAGCAAAAAAATCTTTTAAAATGAGTGTGGCCTGACTAGATGAGTATATATCTTCTTTTTCTAAGATTGATAACTCTACAGTAGTAGAGAAATATTTTGCAACTTGTTTAGCATCACCGTTTTTAAAGGTAGTTGCAACATCGTCTATGACATCACTAGCCATAGTGCATTTCATTATAAATATCAAAATTAACGTAATTGTATATTTCATTGTTACAAACTTATAAATTTATTGCCCATAAATTATGCCATAATTAATTAAAAATTAATAACCACTGGTTACGATGTCTTCTTAAGTAGTTTTTTTATATTTGCTTTGTGAAAGATAAAAAAGTTGCACTTCTTATCCTAGATGGCTGGGGATATGGAAATAATGACTCTTCAAACGCCATCATAGCTGCAAATACCCCATTTTTTGATAAATGTGTTGCAGAATATCCAAATTCTAGATTAGAAGCTTCTGGTGAAGCGGTTGGTTTGCCAGCCGGGCAAATGGGAAACTCAGAAGTTGGGCACATGAATTTAGGTGCTGGCCGTGTAGTTTACCAAGAATTAGGGCGTATAAATAAAGCTGTAAAAGATAGCGACTTTAAAACTAACCCTGTTTTAGCTCAAGCTTTTGAATATGCCAAATACAATAATAAAAAAGTACATTTTATAGGTTTACTTTCTGATGGTGGAGTACATTCTCATACTTTACACCTTAAAGGTTTGTGCGACGCTGCAAATTTTTACGGTTTAAAAAATGTTTTTATTCATGCGTTTACAGACGGACGAGATACAGACCCTAATGCAGGTTTTGATTATTTAACTAATTTAAATGATTACTTACAAAACTCTACCGCACAAGTTGCCAGTGTTATTGGAAGGTATTTTGCCATGGATAGAGATAACCGATGGGAACGTGTTAAATTGGCTTATGAGTTAATGGTAAATGGTGTTGGCGAAAAAGTAACTGATTTAACTACTGCGATTAATCAATCTTATATAGATGGTGTAACTGATGAGTTTATAAAACCTTTAGTTAAAACAGACATATTAGGAAACCCAGTTGGGAATATTGAAGAAGGTGATGTGGTAATTTGCTTCAATTTTAGAACTGATAGAGGGCGAGAAATAACAGTTGCACTTACTCAAAAAGAGTTTCCGGAATTGGCAATGAAGCCTTTAAATCTTCATTATGTTACCATGACTACTTACGACGAAACTTTTAATAATGTTAAGGTAGTTTTTACCAAAGATGATTTAGTGAAGACTTTAGGGGAAGTTTTAGAGGATAAGCACAAAAATCAGATTAGAATTGCCGAAACAGAGAAATATCCTCACGTTACATTTTTCTTTTCTGGCGGACGCGAAAAAGAATTTGTGAACGAGAAGCGTATCATGATTCCTTCGCCAAAAGTGGCTACCTATGATTTGCAGCCAGAGATGAGTGCAAACGAAATAAAACAAGCAATTATACCAGAACTTGAAAATGGTTGGGCAGATTTTATTTGTTTAAATTTCGCAAACCCTGATATGGTTGGGCACACCGGTGTTTTTGAAGCTGTAGTTAAAGCTGTAGAAACCGTTGATGCTTGTGCGCAAGCTGTTGTAGAAGCTGGTTTAAAAAATGGTTATTCCTTTATAATTATTGCCGACCATGGTAATGCAGATTATATGATAAACGCTGATGGATCTGTAAATACTGCACATACCACTAATTTAGTGCCTTGTATTTTAATTGACGATGATTATAAAACAATCAAAAACGGTAAACTAGGAGATATTGCTCCAACTATACTTAGGTTATTAAATCTTGAAATCCCTGCTGAAATGACTGGCGAAGTTTTAATTTAATGATTAAATTTTTTTATTTATTCATCATTGTAATATTGTTTTCGGGTTGTAATTCATGTAATGAACCTACAACTCGGAAACAAATTTATTATTTCGATTTACAGGCATACTTTGGCGAACAAGCTGTACTATTAAAAAATAAAAGCATTGTTAAAACAGTAGCTAAAAATAAAGTTGCCGAGAAACAGAATTTGATTATCAGTAATTGGGAACAAGAGTTTTCTTTATTCACAGAATCAGACATTAATAAAGCCGCTTGGAAAGATAGTTACACTAAAGACTCTACAGCAAATAAAATTAAATATACCGCTAAGGAAGTTGACTTAAGGGTTAGAAGTATTGAGATTAATTTACAAAACTTAAAGCCATCCAAAATAACAATAGTTAACCAAGGTGATAATTATCTTTATCATACAACAGATACTCTTACCTACATTCCCGATTCTTTATATCAGATTAAGAAGCACCAGAAAGTTATTTTATTAGGATTAAACAATTACGTAATAACTGGATTAATTAAATAATCTCTGCTTTTATTTTCTGCGTATTTATCAAAAAAGAATGACCAATTTATACAAACAAATTTATAATGAGTAAAGAAGCTGTAATTATTTTTTTGAAATATCCTGAATTAGGAAGATCTAAAACCAGATTAGCAGCTAGCGTTGGAAACGAAAAAGCACTTAAAGTATATATTGAACTTTTAAATCATACTAACCTGATTACTAAAAATTTAAAATCAGACAAGTATTTGTTTTATGACAAGGTGTCAGAAAATAAAATAGCTTGGGGAGAACCTATTTACCAGACTGCTTATCAAAAAGAAAGCGATTTGGGTGGCAGAATGCAGGATGCTTTTGAACAGCTTTTTAAAAAAGGATACGAACGAATTTTAATTATAGGTTCTGATTGTTATGAGCTAAATCAAGAAATTATTGAACAAGCCTTTCAACTTTTAAAAAGCACCGAAGTTGTAATTGGCCCTGCAAAAGATGGCGGTTATTATATGCTTGGCTTAACTAAAATGGTGCAAGAATTATTTACAGATGTAGCTTGGAGCACAGATGAAGTTTATACAACTACTACAAGGGTTTTAGAAAATCTAAATATTACTTACGCTACAACACCAACTTTATCTGATATTGACATTATTGATGATTTACCAAAAGATTTATTAAAGTTAGTTGAGGAAAATTAAATCCTCAACAAACTTAAAATAGTAGTTAACCCTATTTCGTCATCTTTATCAAAATGGTTTAAATGTTCACTATCAACATCTAAAACACCTATTACTTTATCATTTTTAAAAATAGGAAGCACAATTTCTGATTTAGAAAGGCTACTGCAAGCAATGTGACCCGGAAAAGCATCAACATCTGCAACAATTAAAGTTTGAGCTTGTTGCCAAGCTGCACCACAAACACCTTTGCCCAACTTTATGCGGGTACAAGCTACTGGTCCTTGAAAAGGAGCTAGTACCAATTCATCTTCTTTAATCATATAAAACCCAACCCAAAACCAATTAAATTGCTCTTTAAGTGCAGCACATACATTTGCCATATTAGCAATTAAATCAGTCTCTCCTTCAACAAGTGCTTTAATTTGAGGAATAAGACCATTATACTGATCTGTTTTACTTCCCTTTAAAATATTTAAATCTTCTGCCATTTGCCAAATTTACAAGAAGATATTTGATTAGATTAATAAAATTAGTGGCTGTAAAAATTTTTACATAATTAAGATTTACAGTTTTTAAAAGCACATCCCAAAAGAAATATCTAACCTCGACGAATTATCTTTATTAATTCCTTTATCAATTAATTTATTGATTCTAAAACCTCCAAAAAATTTATAAGTGGTATTCAAATCTGCACCAATACTCATAAAAGAAGGTTTTTTATAATCCGGATCTACAGAATCATTCTTCACTTTTACTACAGAAATATCGTAGTTGATATACCCATCTAACCATAATTTCTTATTAATAACGTAAGAAGCCATTATTGCTGGACCAACCGCAAAATAGTATCCATTAGGGTCATAATCCTTTTTACCGTTTCCTTTATCATACCTTGAACCATAAATATAATCTCCCATAGTAATACCGGGGCTAATAATTAATTTACCGCTTGTGTAAGCATTAAGATAAACTTGATACCAGCCTAAAAAACCTCCTCCATGAGCATGGTCGTCATATACTTCTTTTGTTGAAGTACCATTTTTAATATCTTTAGAAAGGTTAACAATTGAGTAAAATAAATCGCCTAACGTTGGGTTTTCATATCGAGTTCTTAAACCCCATTTTTTAGAATTATCTTCTCTTATGGCTACATTAATGGTAAAACCACTATAATTTGGCGTGTATTTACTATTAGCAGATGTATAGCGAACAAAAACTTTCAGCCAATCTTCCTCGAAAGCATTTTTGCCATTTTTCCTTTTTAAATCATCAAAAGATTGTGCAGATAAATTTGCAGAACCTAATAATAAAAAGAGAAATAAAAATTGTTTTAGTATTGGTTTTAGCATGATATTGTAATTTAGGTTTAAATTTTAAGCCTAAATTACAATTGCTATTTTCGGAAATAATGTGTGTAAATTGGTATTTTTAACTACGTAATATTACGTATTCCTTAAATTAATTAGGCTTTAGGAATAAACTTCATACTTAAAGAGTTTACGCAATGCCTGGTGTTTTTCGCAGTTAATCTTTCGCCTTCAAAAACATGCCCCAAATGCCCGCCACAATTTGCGCAAACTATTTCTACTCTCCTGCCGTCTGCATCTGGTAAACGTTTTACAGCGCCAGCAATTTCATCATCAAAACTTGGCCATCCACAATGAGATTCAAATTTACTTTCTGATGTATATAAGGGTGTATTGCATTGCCTGCAAATATATGTTCCAGCTTCTTTGGTACTCGTGTATTCTCCTACAAAAGGTCTTTCAGTTCCTTTATTAATAATTACGAATTCTTCCTCGGGTGTTAATTTATTGTATTCCATTTTATTTCTTTTTAACAATTTAAGCATTAAAATTACGATTTTAAGGCTTTAACATCTTTTGATATTCCTGTTGCAATTCTATCAAACAATTAGCACACATACAACCATCATAATTTTCAGAAATATATTGTACCTCGTTTAAGTTAAGCTTAACTGTACTACATTGGCATTGTGTATAGTTATTTGCTTTACATTCAACTTTTATACCACAGCGTTCACATGCTATAATTTCATGTTTGGTATAAAGCATGGTTAAACTGATTAAAGGCATTTGAAATCTAATTTTTACTATTACTCAAATATAAAAAAGGTTAAATCTTAAACAGTCCAAAAATTATGATGAAATTTCGGACTGTTTAAGATGGAATTATGCACTACAAGACAAACAACCTTCTTCCATACTACAGCTTTCACCTTCTGCTATATCTACTGTAGTTTGCATCACCGGGTCAATTTCTTTAACCGCCTGACTTTGTACACTAAATTTAACAGCTTGTGAGGCAGCTTGAGTACGCAAATAATACATTCCTGTTTTTAAACCTTTTTTCCAAGCGTAAAAATGCATTGATGTAAGTTTGGATGCTGTTGGTGCGTTAATAAATAAATTTAAGGATTGAGACTGACAAATAAATGCTCCTCTATCCGCAGCCATATCTATAATGGTACGCATTTTAATTTCCCAAACGGTTTTATAAAGTTCTTTTATAGGAGCTGGAATACTATCTATATTTTGGACAGATCCATTTGCCAAAATGATTTGCTCTTTCATTTTATTATCCCACAAACCTAATTCTACTAAATCTTTTAATAGATGTTTGTTTACAACTACAAATTCTCCACTTAACACTCTACGAGAATAAATATTTGAAGTATAAGGTTCAAAACACTCGTTATTACCTAAAATTTGTGAGGTTGAAGCCGTTGGCATGGGTGCTAAAAGTAAAGAATTACGTACACCTGTTTCAACTACTTGCTTACGGAGTTTTTCCCAATCCCATCTATTACTTGTTGGTTTTACGTTCCATAAATCAAACTGAAATTTCCCTTCTGATAAAGGCGAACCTTTAAAAGTTTCATAAGCACCTTCTTTAATGGCTAAATCTGCTGATGATTGCATTGCTGCAAAATAAAGCGTTTCAAAAATATCAATATTTAATTTAGCTGCTGCTTCGCTTTCAAAAGGCATTTTCAACAGCATAAAGGCATCCGCCAAGCCTTGTACCCCTAAACCAATTGGGCGGTGACGGAAGTTTGAATACCTTGCTTCTTCTACTGGGTAGTAATTATTATCTATTATTCTATTAAGATTGATAGTAATTTGATAAGCAACTTCATATAATTTTTGATGATTAAATTCGCCATTTTCTATATAAGCTGGTAAAGAAACCGAAGCTAAATTACAAACTGCAACTTCTTCTGGAGAGGTATATTCTAAAATTTCTGTACAAAGATTAGAGCTTTTTATGGTTCCTAAGTTTTGTTGATTTGATTTAGCATTTGCAGCGTCTTTATACAATAAATATGGAGTACCTGTTTCTATTTGAGCATCTAAAATGGCAAACCATAACTCTTGCGCTTTAATTGTTTTACGAGCTTTACCTTCTGCTTCATATCTGGTATAAAGTTTTTCAAACTCAGCTCCATGGCAATCTGCTAATCCTGGAGATTCGTGTGGGCAAAATAAACTCCAATTGCCATCATCTTCTACCCTTTTCATAAATAAATCTGAAATCCAAAGCGCATAAAATAAATCGCGGGCTCTGTTTTCTTCTTTTCCATGATTCTTTTTTAAATCTAAGAAATCAAAAATATCTGCATGCCAAGGTTCTAAATAAATGGCAAAAGCACCTTTCCTTTTTCCACCGCCTTGGTCAACGTAACGGGCGGTATCATTAAAAACTTTTAACATAGGCACAATACCATTACTTGTACCGTTAGTACCACTGATGTATGAACCTGTTGCTCTTACATTATGAATACTTAAACCAATGCCGCCCGCACTTTGCGAAATTTTTGCGGTTTGAGTTAAAGTGCTATAAATACCCTCAATGCTATCGTCTTTCATGGCTACTAAAAAACAGCTAGACATTTGTGGCTTTGGTGTTGAAGCATTAAAAAGCGTAGGCGTGGCATGTATAAACCACTTTTCGCTCATTAAACTGTATGTTTTTATAACACTTTCTAAATCGTTTTTATGAATACCAACAGCTACACGCATAAATAAATGTTGTGGACGCTCGGCTATTCTTCCATTAATTTTTAATAAATATGAACGCTCTAAGGTTTTAAACCCGAAATAATCAAAACTAAAATCTCTGTCGTAAATAATGGTGCTGTCTAATAAATCGGCGTTGTCGCTAATAATTTGCATTACATCATCAGCAATTAATGCAGCATTTTTCCCTGTTTTAGCATCAATGTAACCATGCAAATTTCTCATGGTTTCTGAGAATGATTTTGTCGTATTTTTATGCAGATTGGATACTGCTATACGCGAAGCCAACAAAGCATAATCTGGATGACGAGTAGTTAATGAAGCTGCTGTTTCTGCCGCTAGACTATCCAATTCAGAGGTAGTTACACCATCATAAATACCATCAATTACTTTCTTTGCAACCTCGGCAGCATCTATAAAGTCTTGATGTAAACTATAGCTCAATTTCTCTATTCGAGAAGTTATTTTATCAAATTTTACGGTTTCTTTTCTACCGTCTCTTTTTATTACGTACATTTTTTAGTTGGTTAGGTGGTCAGGTTGTTAGTTGGTCAGGTGGTCAGGTTGTTAGTGGTTAGTTTGTTAGGTTGTAAGTTGTTGTCAGGTTATTAGTGAAAAATTTAGTGATTTGTTATGCGTTAGAATGTTCTAACAAACTAACCATCTAACAAACTATTCAACTAGAAATCCTCTTCTAAAGAAAAAGCCTGACTTCCTGCTTCGCCTAAAACACCACTTTTTTGGTAATCTCCTACCCTTTTTTCAAAGAAATTTGTTTTTCCTTGTAAGGATATCATTTCCATAAAGTCGAAAGGATTTGTGGCGTTGTAAATTACAGGATAACCTAATTCTGTAACCCATCTATCAGCAACAAATTCAATATATTGTTGCATTAAACGGGCGTTCATCCCTATTAAATCTACTGGTAAAGCATCGGTTACAAACTCTTTCTCAATTTCTACAGCTTCGGTAATAATATCATAAATTTCTTGCTTCGTCATTTTATTGGCAAGCATTCCATAAAGCAAACATGCAAATTCGCAGTGCAAACCTTCGTCTCTTGATATTAGCTCATTACTAAAAGTTAAACCTGGCATTAAACCTCTTTTCTTTAACCAAAATATTGAGCAAAAGCTTCCACTAAAGAAAATTCCTTCAACTGCTGCAAAAGCCACTAATCTTTGGGCAAAAGTTCCGTTTTCGATCCATTTAAGCGCCCATTCTGCTTTTTTAGTAACACAAGGAACCGTGTCAATAGCATGTAATAAATGTTGTTTCTCTTTTGGATTTTTAATGTAAGAGTCGATTAGTAGCGCATAAGTTTCTGAATGGATGTTTTCCATCATGATTTGGAAGCCATAAAAACACCTAGCTTCTGGTACTTGTACCTCTCGCATAAAGTTGATGGCCAAATTTTCATTTACTATACCATCACTTGCAGCAAAAAAAGCTAATATGTGACTAATAAAATGACGCTCTCCGTCTGTTAAATTATCCCAGTCTTTCTGGTCGGCAGATAAATCGATTTCTTCGGCCGTCCAGAAACTTGCCTCGTGGCGTTTGTACATTTCCCAAATTGCGGGATAATTAATAGGTAAAATTACAAAGCGATCTTTGTTTTCTTTGAGTAATACTTCTTCCTGTTGCATGTTTAAAGCTTAAAAATTTAACAAACAGGAATTGACAAAAGATAAAAACACTGTTGAAAAACAGTATTTTCATGTGCTTTTATCAAAACCTTTTACGTGAAAGTTTTGAAAAAACTTATTTGGCAGGTCTCCTGGCTTGTCTGTTTGCAAAACGTCTTCCCATTTTTTTAATGTGAAATAGTGACTACATGTTTTACAAATTTTTGGTTTCAACTAGAACATTGAAAAAACAGATTTACAGTTGCATCGTCAGCCCATGATTTTAACATGGTTCCCTTTTAATTTTGACTTAAAAAGCCCGAAACCTAAATAAGCATTTAAATAACTGAACAAAAATAAGCTTAAAAAACGATGCCTGCTTAAACAAGTTATAAACAGGCATTAGGTTTATTAACAAACATGCTTTTAAGGCACAAATAATAGTTTATGGAATGTCATAAGTTATTTTACAAGGCGCTATACCTTTACCATACAATCCTATTTCTTTAGCTGCAATGGCAGAAACATCAATAATTAAACCTTTTCCATAAGGTCCTCTGTCATTAATAAATACAATCACAGACTTTCCGTTATTAAGGTTTGTAACTTTTACTTGTGTACCAAAAGGTAAGGTTTTATGTGCTGCTGTATATTTTTTAGCATCATAAACAGCGCCACTTGTTGTTTTACGCCCTTCAAATTTTTTAGCATAATAGGTTACTTTCCCAATCTTAGAAACGCTATCTGCTGGAGCGTTAAAACTAGAAAGATAAAACAATGTGATTGCTAATAACTTCATTTAAAAATAATTAAGATTTTAAATATGCAAAAAATTGTCGAGGTTGATGCAATTTTTATGTTAAAAAATTTGAAATCTGTTCATATTTAACTCATAAAATGTATTTATATTTTATAATAAATTATACCATAAAAATTGGTTAATGTAAAATAACTTAAGCAAACTGATGATATTTTAAACCTAATGTAAAATAAGAACCCAATTTTAAGCTACATAAATTTGAAATGTAAAATTGTATATTTGCCGCATTATGGGTTACGCAAAAGAAAGAGGAAAGCTTGAAAAGCTATCAACAAAAGTTAGTGGTTTAACAAATTACGATGATAAAAGTCTGACTATTATTACTGATATTTTTGAGCAATATTCTCATTCTATTAGGATATTGAAAAATAAAAACCCAGAATCTTTTAACGAATTATATTTGAGTGATTTGGAAGAGGTAAAGCTTGCTAAACGTTCTTTAAAATTAAGTGAGGAAGCAGATAGAGAAGAGCTTTTTGTAAAGTATAAAGATGCATTGCTTAATGTATTAAAGAACGCTATAAAAGCAACTAATAAAGCTGTTTAATTAACTGATTATTTTATTTAATCATTGCGTATTGATAAAATAATTAAAAATAATAAACGAGGCTCTTTTCAAAATTGAAAAGGGCCTCGTTTGTTTATGCTAATACTTAAGGCTATTTAACGTCTTCAACTTCAACAACTTTCTTATTTCTACTAAAATAATCTTTCATTTTAGCTCTAATTAAGTACATAGATGGTACTAAAATTAAAGTAAGGAAAGTTGCAAAACTTAACCCAAAAATCATAGTCCAAGATAATGGACCCCAAAAAGCTACGTTATCGCCACCGAAGTAAAGATGTGGATTTCCGGTAGATAATAATGCGGCAAAATCTAAGTTTAAGCCAACTGCTAAAGGCACCAAACCTAACATTGTTGCTGTGGCAGTTAATAAAACAGGGGTCATACGAGTTCGTCCGGCTTCTAAAATTGCATCATAAGCATTCATGCCTTGTTCCATCATTAAATCAGCAAACTCTACCAATAAAATACCGTTACGCACTACAATACCCGCTAAAGCAACAATACCTATTCCCATCATTACAACAGACATTTCCATTTGGAAAATAGTAATTCCTAAAAGCACTCCAATAATACTAAATACAATTTCGCTTAAAATAATTAATGGTTTACCTATAGAGTTAAACTGAATTACCAGAATAATTAATATTAAAAAGAAAGAAACTCCTAAAGCTAAACCTAAAAAGGCTGATGTTTCATCTTGTTCTTCTTGAGCACCGCCCATTTTAATAGTAACACCAGTAGGTTCTTTAAAATCTTTTATAGCGCTCTCTATGTTTTTATTTACTTCTCCTGGATTAAAATCTGCTAAAACGTTTGAAGATAATATCACTATTCTTTTGCCTTGTTTACGTTTAATACCTCCGTAAGTATTTACATATTCAATATCTGCAAAAGCAGAAATAGGAACCTGGCGTATTGCACCGCCCATTGCCATATCTCTAAAAGTCATTTGCATGTTTCTTAAAGCATCTAAGCTATTTCTTTGTTCTTCAATGGCTCTTACGTTAATTTCGTAATCTTCGTCTAAATCTCTAAACTTAGAAGCTTCCATACCAAACAATGCCGATCTTAAGTTATAAACCACATCTCTAGTTAAAACTCCTTGACGATTAGCTCTTTCTCTATCGATATCGAAAATAACCTCTGGCTTATTATTTTGAAAATCAGACTTTAACTCTTCAATACCACCAATTCCTTTAGATACCAAATAGCTTTTTAACCTTTCAGATGTTTTCACTAATGAATCTAAATCGTCTCCAGTTATTTCCAAACTAATAGGTTTTGCTGTTGGTGGGCCTGATTGTTCTTGTGTTACCGAAATTTCTGCTCCAGGAATACCTTGTATTGCATTTCGGATAGCTGTCAAATACTCGGTAGAAGATTTTCCTTCACGGTCGCCAAATTCTTTAAAAGCAACTGTCACTTTACTTTTATTCGGATAATTACCTTGATCTTCGTCTTGAGGGTCTGTAACACCAACTGTAACGTTTGAGATAATTGAAGATACATTGTGACTACCCAAACTGTCAACAACCGCAGTTACTCTTTTCTCAATTTTTTTAGTGATTTCGTTGGTGTATTCCTGATCTGTACCTACTGGTAAAGAAGTATAAACATATACAAAGTTAGGATCTGATGTTGGGAAAAACACAAACTTTGGTGGAATAATACCTGTTAATACAATAGAAAAAATAAGCAAAGCTAATGTGCTCCCTAAAATAGTGTATGGACGATGCAAAGCCCAATTTAAAAAGCGAACATATTTTGTTTGAAACTTTGGCCAAGAGTTATTTTGAAAATTCCTAATTACATTTTCTAAAACAAAATGTTGTAACAGATAAAATAAAGCGAGAATGACTACAAAATTACCAAACCCGAAGTTGATGATGTAAGCTATAACAGCGGCTATACCCAAATACATTAAGGTTTTCTTTACTTTTTTATCAAATTTTGGTTTGTACTCTTCTTCAGGATCATGAGATTCCATAAAATCAACAGCAAAAACTGGATTAATAATATAGGCCACAACTAAAGAAGCTAAAAGCGTAATAATTAAAGTAATTGGTAAAAAGAACATAAACTTACCAATTACACCAGGCCAAAATGCCAAAGGAACAAAAGGCGCAAGTGTGGTCATAGTACCAGAGAAAACAGGTAAAAACACTTCCCCAGCAGCCATTTTAGCTGCTTGTTTAATGGTTACTTTTCCGTTCTGAAAAATACGATGCGTGTTTTCTATCACCACAATGGCATCATCTACTACAATTCCTAAAGCTAGTAGGAAAGAGAAAAGTACAATCATATTCATAGTAAAACCAATAGTTGGCATCACTAAAAAAGCCACACACATTGATAATGGAACTGACAATGCCACAAAAATAGCATTGGTAATTCCCATAAAAAACATCAGAATTAAGGTTACCAAAATAAAACCAATAACAATGGTATTAATTAAATCGTGTAACGTAACTCTGGTTTTATCAGACTGATCTCCAGTGGCAACAATTTCCAATCCTTTGGGGAATTGTTTTTCCTTCATTTCGGCAATAATTTCTCTAATTTTATCTGAAGCTTCAATTAAGTTTTCTCCAGAACGTTTCTTTACGTTTAAAGTAATTACGTTTTTACCGTACAATCTAGCATAAGATTCTTGCTCTTTAAAACCATCAACTACCTCGGCAATATCTCTTAAATAAACATAACCACCTACTGGTGTAGTAATGATGGTATTAGAAATTTCTTCTGCAGACTTGTATTCTTTCTTAATATTTAAGGTTCTTCTTACTCCATCAATTGGAACAGTACCGCCAGATGCAGAAATATTTTCTTTTCCAATTGCACTAGAAATATCATAAAAAGAGATTTTAGCCGCAGCCATTTTATTTAGGTCCACGTTAACTTGCATTTCGGGGTCTAAGGCACCAACAATATCAACACCAGATATTTCTGTTAAAGCCTCTATCCTATCCTGCAAATCATCTGCATAACCCTTAATGGTTTTTAAGTCGTAATCACCAGATATATTAAGGTACATAATTGGCAAATCAGACAGGTTGATATCCTGTACAACAGGATCGTCTGGTAAATCTGTAGGCAAATCTGTTTTAGATTTATCTACAGCATCTTTTATACGTTGTTTTGCTACAACAATATCTACATCAGTATTAAACTCTGCAGTAATGATAGAATAATCTTGGTAAGAATTAGAAGTTACTTTCTTTAATCCTTGGGTAGATCTGATTTGTTTTTCTAATTGTTTGGTTACCAAATTTTCCATATTGCCCGGCGATGTTCCAGGATATATAGTTGTTACGAAAATTTTTGGGATAGATATCTCAGGGAAATTTTCTTTTGGCAAACTTAAATAGGCAAAGTAACCTGCAATTAACAACATGGTTGTTAATACATAAATTGCCGTTCTATTTTCTACAGCCCAACTTGAGGGCTTAAATTCTTTTTCTAAATCTTTCATTTAGCTATATCTTTTAAAGATGTATTGCCGTTTATTAATTTTATTTAGCTAATTAAAGTTTAACGGTATCGCCTTCGTTTAACCCGTTTAAACCAACTACAATTACCTTGTCTCCAGCTTTAATTCCGTTTAAAATCTCGGCCTCGCCATTGTAAACATTACCCACTTTTACAGCTACTTTTTTAGCTTTACCACCTTCTACCAACATTAAAAAATCTCCTGATTCTGATTTCTGCAAAGCCTTAATAGGAACAACTGTAGCATCATTACGGCTATAATCAACAATTTTTAAAACCGAAATCATATTTGGGCGGAAAAATTTTTTACTTGGTAGCTTTACTTCCACATTAAAGCTTCTGCTCATAGGGTCAATAGTTTTTGATGCAAAAGATATTTTAGTTTTTACAGAATCATTTGCATCTGGTAAAATCACAAGCACTTCATCACCTTGGTTAATTTTGCCTGCATAACTTTCAGAAACTAATGCTTTAGCTTTTAAATCGTTAGCGTTTACAATTCTAATACCTGGCGCACCTGGTTGTACAGCTTGCCCAACTTTATAATCCATTTGATCTACCGTACCAGAAATTGGTGCTTTTACTTTATACATGGCAGCTTGTTGTTTTAAAACTCCCATTTGTCTTTCTAAACCATCTCTTTGAGATTTCGCATTTAAAAACTGAACTTCTGTCCCAATTTTTTGATCCCAAAGATTTTTTTGACGGTTGTATAAATTATTTGCTAAATCTAAAGAGGTTTGTAGTTGAGCAATGTTTTGACGTAAAACTGCATCGTCAATTTGTGCTAAAACCTGTCCTTTACTTACATTTTGGCCAATACTAGCATAAACATTTGTTATCACACCTTGTGCTTGTGGGTTAACCTGAACGTTTTGTTCTGCATCAACCTTGCCTTGTATTTGAATGTAATTTTTAAAACTTGCAGACTTTACTTCATAAGCTTCTACATCTTTAACAACTTCTTCTTTTTTACTTCCTATTTCCGCTTCTAACTCGGCAACTTTCTCGTTAATAGCTGTTTGCTCTTTTTTTAGTTTTTCTAATTGAGCTTTTTTATCGTCTTTATTGCCACAAGCTGCTAGAAACAAAACAACTGATGCGATTAATATTTTTTTCATGATTTTATATGAGATTAAGGTTTGATTCTATTTAATAAGTCCGGTTGCTTTTTCTGTATCTACTTTAGAAATTAAAGCATCGTACAAAGCATTGATATAATTATTTTCTGCTTCTTTAAGCGATGTTTGAGCTTGTGTAACTTCAATAGAAGAACCAACACCTTGCTCATACTTTATTTTTGTTACTCTTAATACTTCGCTAGCTAAATCCAAGTTTTTTTGCTGACTTTCTAAGGAAGTAACACTGTTTTTATAAGTTGTAATACTGTTTTTAATATCTAAATTGATTGCATTTTTAGCGTTATACAAATCGTTATTAGATTTTAAAACTGTGAATTGTGCTTGTTTGACTTTTTGCAAACGCTGCCCTCCACTAAAAATGGGTACATTTAACTGTAAACCAATTACTGTAGTTGGGAAACTTCTATCATATAAATCTGCAAAAGAATTGTTTTGATATTGCAGAGAACTGTTCCCAAATGCAGCTAATGAGGGTAAATATTCAGATTTATATCTTTTTAAATCTAATTGGTTAAGTTTTAACTGAGTTTCTGCCAAATTATACTCTATTCTATTTTTATAAGTGCTGCTATCTGCCATCAAATCAACCTCATCAAGTTTAATAGCTTCAATAGAACCATTTAAAGTAAGTTCATTCTCAACAGGCATGCCCATCTGAAACTTTAGCATTGCTTTACCTAATTCCAAAGACCTTAAAACATTTGTTTTTTCTGTTGTTAGGTTATTAAACAGTACTTTCAACCTATCAGCATCAATTTTTTCTGCAAAACCATTATCAAATAAAGCTTGCGTTTGGTCTAACTGAGCTTTTAACTGGCTTATGTTAGCATCTAATAATTCTACTCTTTTGTTATTTACTAAAACCATGTAAAAAGCCTTTTTTACAGCAACATTAGTTTCAATTTTAGATCTGTTATACGCTCTTTGAGAAAGTTCTTTAAAGGTTTTTGATGCTTGTAAACCCACAATATAACTTCCGCTAAAAAGTAATTGATTTACAGATACACCTACACTTGAGTTGTACTTTACGCCAAATTGAACTGGCTGGAAAGTTCCTGCAGTGCCACCAAAAATCTCAGCTGGAACTAGAGATACAGGTATTTTTAAAAAGTCTCTTAAATCAGCCGTTCCGTTAATTTGTGGTAAACCAATACCTATTGTTTCTTTTACTTTAGCATCTGCAATTTTTTGATCAATGCCTGCATTTAATAAAGCTGTTTGATGCTCGTAAGCATAATTGATGCACTGTTCTAAATTAAAATTATAAGCTTTTGGGGTTTCGGTTTGTGCCCATAAACTTGCAAAACTTAACATTAAAACGGCTGTTAATAGCACTCTTATTGTTTTCATTATATGGTTTGTTTATTCTTATTTGTATAGTTATTAATTAGTATATGTCCGCTAAGGGTACAAATTCCGTATAAAAAATGTGTAGTTAATTCTTGTATCACTTCATACAAACTGTACTTTCCACTTCTTATTAACTCTGCTTCAAAAGTCCAGTTAATTTGCTTTACCCTTGCTTGTGCTAAAATTTCTGTATTGATATCTTTTCTAAAAATATTTTCACTAATTCCTCTTTCTAAATTTGCTTTTACGCAGTTGTAAATATGTGTTTCATGAAAACTCATCATCAACTTATAAGCTTCATTATGGTATTTTTCTAAATCATAAAAAACAATAGGATTAATACCTGCAAGCATTTGCTTTAAAAAATCCATCATTAAAAAAATTTCATCAATAGCATCTTTTGCATTGCATTGGCACTCCACCATATTACACTCATCTTTATGTAGCATGTTGGTAATCATGTGCATTACCATTTCATTCTTATCCTTAAAGTTTACGTAAATAGTTTTTTTACTTATGCCCAAATGTTTTGCAATGTCATCCATGGTTACACTGCGCATCCCAAACTTCATAAAAAGTTTTTCTGCTTCATTTAAAATATGTTCTTCCACCTTATCCATCTAATTAATTCCGCGGCAAAACTAAGGAAACTTTATTCATTTCCAAAGTTTCCGTTAAGAAATTTTCTTACATCAATATTTTGATAAATGTTTGACAAACAGATATGTATTTAAAGAGTTTCACAAAGCCACTCATTTTTGTATTTTTGCAACAAATTATAAAAAATGAATATTTCTACATTAAATGCGATATCCCCAATAGATGGGCGTTACCATAACCAAACTGCTGATTTAGGAGCTTATTTTTCTGAGGCTGCATTGATAAAATACCGAGTTTTTGTTGAAGTAGAATATTTTATTGCCCTTTGCGAATTACCATTACCAGCACTAAAAACTGTAGCAGCAGAATATAATTTAGATGCAATTAGGTTAGAAATTAATAATTTATCTGAAGAAGATATTTTAGAAATTAAAGAGATAGAAAAAATCACTAACCACGATGTTAAAGCAGTTGAATACTTTATTAAAAGAAAGTTTGATGCTTTAGGTTTATCAGAATTTAAAGAATACATTCATTTTGGTTTAACATCTCAAGACATTAATAACACCGCCATTCCATACTCATTTAAAGCAGGCATGGCTGTTGTTTATTACCCACAATTGCAAGAGCTTTTAAATACCTTAAATGCATTAGCAAAAGAGTGGAAACATGTTTCAATGTTGGCACATACACATGGCCAACCAGCTTCCCCAACTCGTTTAGGTAAAGAAATTATGGTTTTTATAGAACGTTTAGAAAACCAAATAGAATTACTAAAAGCTATTCCTTACGGAGCTAAATTTGGTGGGGCAACAGGAAACTTTAATGCGCACCATGTTGCTTTTCCTTTAACCAACTGGAAAACTTTTGGAAACAACTTTGTAGAGAAAAACTTAAAGCTAAAACGTTTACAAAACACCACTCAAATTGAGCACTACGATTATTTAGCAGCTCAGTTTGATGGTTTAAAAAGAATTAATAATATTATTTTAGATTTAAACCGTGATTTTTGGACGTATATATCCATGAATTACTTTAAACAAAAAATAAAAGAAGGGGAAGTTGGTTCATCAGCAATGCCGCATAAAGTTAACCCCATAGATTTTGAAAACTCTGAAGGTAATATTGGGATTGCAAATGCTTTGTTTGAGCATTTAGCAGCAAAACTACCGGTAAGTAGGTTACAAAGAGATTTAACAGATTCTACAGTTTTAAGAAACATTGGAGTACCAATAGCGCATACAATTATCTCTTTAAAATCTACTTTAAAAGGATTAAACAAGCTTTTATTAAACCAAAAAGTGATACAGCAAGATTTAGAAGACAATTGGGCTGTAGTTGCAGAAGCTATACAAACGGTATTGAGAAGAGAAAATTACCCTAACCCTTATGAAGCTTTAAAAGATTTGACCCGAACAAACACACAAATAAATGCAGAGGTTATGGCCAATTTTATTGCCACACTTCATGTTAGTGATAGTGTTAAAACCGAGTTAAGAGCAATTAGTCCATCAAGCTACACAGGTATTTAAAAAGTCATTAAGAGGTAAAAACAAAATTGCTATGCCTTTGTTAGCTTAATGATAATTACTTTTACCAAAAAAAGAAGAAAATGAATATCACAGTATATACAGAATCTACTCCCAACCCAGCAACAATGAAGTTTATTGTAAATAAGCTTTTAATTAATGGTAGTGTAGATTTCCCAACAAAAGAAAGTGCAGAAACTTCAAAATTTGCTACAGAACTTTATAAATTCAACTTTGTAAATGGTGTGTTTTTTGCAAGCAACTTTGTAACTGTTACCAAAACAGAAGACGCAGATTGGAATGACATTGAGCCTCTTTTAAAAGAATTTGTTAAAGGTGCAATTGAATCTGAATATGCTGTACAAGAGAATGCTACAGAAGAAGATTTGAACTTTACTGGTACTGAAACTGAAATAAAAATTCAGCAAATTTTAAATGATTATGTACGCCCAGCTGTTGAGCAAGATGGTGGTGCAATTAGTTATAAATCTTTTGAAGAAGGCGTTGTTACTGTTGAGCTAAGAGGTTCTTGCAGTGGTTGCCCATCTTCAACTATTACGCTTAAGTCTGGTATTCAAAGCCTATTACAAAGAATGGTGCCAGAGGTTAAAGAAGTAGTTTCTGAAGCTTTGTAGTTTAAAAAATCATGATGAAAAAGGGTTTCGAAATATTTGAAACCCTTTTTTTATTTTAAAAATTAAAGTTTGATTTTTGTTATTTCTGCTGAAATTATGAAAAATAAAAAAAGTGAACACATTATATACATCTGTACGGGCAGCAAATGCGACAAAAAAGGTGCTAAAGAATGCTATAAAAAAGTTAAAAAGGAAATTAAAAAATTAGGGAATTCTGAAATTGAGGTAATTAAAACAGAATGTACAGATAGGTGTAGTTGTGCCCCAGTTTTATGTTTACAACCTGTTAATAAATGGTTGCTAAATTATGACCAAGATGAAGTAACTAAAATTGTACTTCAACTTGGCCGTAAGTAATTTAAACTTTATACTTGTTCATTGTTATAACTAATGGTTGGTATTACTTTATCAATTTCCCATAAACCAGTTGCTTCTTCGCCAATAATGGTAAATAATTCTAAAGCTCTTCTTGCTTTATATTCTTCTTCACGTTGCTCTTTTAAAAACCAGTTTAAAAATTCTACTGTAACAAAATCTTGTTCTTTGTAGCAGGCCGCAAATATTTTTTTAAACGATTGGGTGATGGCAATTTCCATCTCTAAAGCTTGTTCAAATATTTCTTTAAAGCTATTAAACTCATGCTTAATGTTTTCTATATCAGGAGACATTGCTTGCCCACCCATATCTAAAACATACTTAAACAACTTTAATTGGTGTGTTCTTTCTTCGTTAGATTGTGTAAAGAAATAATCAGCACTGTTATCAAACCCATTTTGATCACACCAAGAAGCCATTGCCAAATATTGAGAACAAGAATGAGCTTCTTTTTTAATTTGATTATTTAGTAAAGCTTCAATTTCTGTAGAAATTAAGCTTTTAACGCGTAGGAGGTCTTTCATTTATTTAAATTTTATACAAAATACACAAAACGAAATTTGAAAAGGAATTTTAATTTAATACAGAATTAATCTTATTAAACCATTACAGCATAATGCAACCTATCTTTAAGAGTTTGGTTAAGGTGTAAAATAAAGAAAGTTTCATCAAGTAGTTCTCTGAAACGTATAATTTGAAGAGGATTTAGAATGTAGCAATAATCTGTAGTAGAAATGGTGATAATTTCTGTACCCGATGGATTTAGAGAATCAACAGAAAAAATTTCTTCAATTTTAAAATTAGAAAGTTTTTGCTTTAACTGATATAAATTTTTTACTGAATATTTTGCTGTTTTACCTTCAAATTCTACATAAAAACAGTAATCTCTATCGCACTGATATATTGTACCAGATGCGTTTTTAAAAATTACTTCTAATGCTTCAGAAATCATGTCACAAAAATAAACCAATTTAGATTAAATCCAAATAAATTAATGGTTTCCCTTTAAATCGAGTGATAAAGAAGTATGTCATTTGAACATTTAATTGGCAAACGCTTATTTATTTTAAACAAAAAACCATAGATTTTGCCGATAACGGCAAGAACTAGGGTTTGGATGTAACAGTTAAACACTGTTAAAAGCTGAAAATTTATCAACTAAGAAATCTGTTCTGCCAATAGCTTCATTTCTGTATGTGGCGAATGTCTTTCATATAAAATTGCATAAACTGCTCTGGCAATAGGCATATTTACTTTAAACTGCTTGTTAATTTGATGGATACTGTTAACTGCATAATAACCTTCTGCAACCATGTTCATTTCTAATTGAGCAGATTTTACGGTATAGCCCTTCCCTATCATATTACCAAAAGTACGGTTACGGCTAAATTGCGAATAAGCAGTTACCAATAAATCTCCCAAATAAGCAGATTCTTTAATATCTCTATTTATAGGGTGTATAGCATCAACAAAGCGACTCATTTCTCTAATTGCATTCGAAATTAAAACCGCTTGAAAGTTATCACCAAAACCTACACCATGGCAAATACCACTGGCTACTGCATAAATATTTTTTAACACAGCACCATACTCGGTTCCGTAAATATCATCAGAAATGTTAGTTTTTATATAACGGGTATTTATAAGTTTAGAGAACCTACAAGCCAATTCCAAATCCTGGCAAGCAATGGTTAAATAGCTCAATTTCTCTAAAGCAACTTCTTCTGCGTGGCATGGGCCACTAATTACAATAATATCTTCTAAAGGAACTTCATATTTATCATGTATAAACTCACCAATAATTTGATTTTCATCTGGTACTATGCCTTTAATTGCCGATATAATTTTCTTTCCTTTAAAATCTTCTGTAGTTAAACCCTCAAAAGCTTGTTTTAAAAATGCAGCTGGTACGTTTAACAAAACCATGTCGGCAGCTTTTATAGTTGATGTAATATCTGTAGAAACCTTATTTGCATCTATTTTTAGTTCAACAGAAGAAAGGTATTTAGGATTGTGCTTATACTTAGCGATATGTTCTACAGCACTTTCGTCCCTCATCCACCAAAAAATCTCTTTCTCTTCAATATTGTCGGCTAACATTTTAACTATGGCTGTTGCCCAACTTCCTCCACCTATAATAGCTATCTTGTTTAAATTACTATACATACAAAAATTAATGAACCTTAAAAGTATGGTCTTTAATTCAATTTAGTAAAATTAAATCAAAAAAAAACCCGATTTGATTTCTCAAACCGGGTTAGTATCACATTTATACGTACTTAATCTTTTTTATCGGTACTAAATAACTTGCTTTTTTCAACCACTTCAACTTCCATTTTATCTTTTAAAGTTTTAGATATAGCAGAATAAGGTGCGCTAACAACTTGTTGCCCAGCTTTTAATCCAGAAACAATTAAAATATTTTGATCATCTTGAATACCAGTTTTAACCTCTACTTGTTTTACCTTACCGTTTTCAACAACAAAAACATATTCTTTTGCTTTCACTTTGTTTTTTTCTTTTTTATCGTCCTTATCGTCAGCTTTTGGCTTATCTACTTTGCTATCCGTTTCTTCTTTCTTATCTTCCTCACGTACTGTAACAGATTGAATTGGAATGGTTAAACCTAAAGTTTTTTCTGTTTGGATATCAACCGTGGCAGACAAACCTGGTCTGAAGGGCGAATTTGTTAAACCTTTATTTTTTAAAGTTTCGTAAGATTCTGGCAAAATTCTAATTTTTACAGCAAAATTAGTCACTTGGTCTGCACTAGCACCTACCACATTTGCAGAACTTGCTATCTCTGTAACTATACCTTTAAATTTCTTATCTAAAAAGGCATCCACTTCAATAATTGCAGTGTCTCCCAAACTTAAACGGTTAATATCATTCTCGTTAACATCTACATTTACCTCCATGCTGTTTAGGTTTGCAATGGTCATAATTTCTGTACCACTCATTTGTGCTGTACCTACAACACGTTCTCCTTTTTCTATAGAAAGTTTCGAAACCACACCATCAACTGGGGCATATATACTGGTACGAGCCAAATTATCACTTGCTTCTTTTACTACTGCGCCAGATTGTTGTAAACCAAATTTGGCTCCAACAACAGCTTGTTTAGCAGCTTCTAAACTTGCCCTTGCAGAAGTGTATTCAGCTTTTGCAGCGTCATACTCAGCGGCAGAAATCACTTTATCTCTAAATAACTTTTCGTTTCTACGAAACCTAGCTTCAATGTTTTTGAAATTAGCTTCTGATTGTAACAATTGCTGTTGACTACTAGCTACGGAAGATTTTTGGGCATTATAAGAAGCAACTGTACGCTCATAACCTGATGCTAAAATATCTGGTTTAATACGGCATAGCAACTGACCTTTCTTTACAACATCTCCTTCTTTTACGGTAAGTTCTACTATCTCACCAGATACTTCTGGACTTAATTTCACCTCTACTTCTGGTTGTATTTTACCACTAGCAGAAACTGTTTCTACAATATTTGCTTGTGATACTTTGGTTACTGCAACTTGAGTAGTTTTGCCTTTACCTACCCAGCCCATTTTATTGGCTACAACTGCTAGTATCACTAAAACACCAACTATAATGAGTACATTTCTAAGCGTCTTATTCATATTTATATGTATTATTAATTTTAATTATAAGGTTAATGGGTTGCCTAAGTAAAAGTCGATAACTTTTTGTCTGAAAATAACGTTGTATTTAGCTTGTATAAAATCAAATTCTGCTTTGTTGTAATTAGTTTGTGAGGTATTTAATTCAATTACATTTACCAAACCTACATCGTAGCGTTGTTTAATAACATTAAAAGCTTCTTTTGATGAGTCAAACGCACTTTTAGTAGCGCTATAACTTTTTATCGCCGATTTTAAATCTTGAGCTGCCTGATTTATAATTTTATTCAAATTATTTTTTGCCAATTGCTCAGAAATTATGGTGTTCTCATATCTTATTTTAGAGATGTTATAATTTGACCTGTTACGGTAATTATTAAAAATTGGAATAGACAAGTTAAACCCTAAAAACTGACCAAAGTTATTGTCAGTTATTTGTGTAGAAAAAGGAAGTGCATTAGCGCTTGAATAACCTGTACTTAAACCGCCACCAAAACTTAATGTAGGATATAAATTTGCTTTGGCAATGTTAATTGCAAACTTTGAAGCTTGCGTATTTGCTTCTGCTAACTTGATATCAGGATTAATTTGCAATGCTTTGGTATAAACTTCATAAGCAACGTAATTATAATCTATTGAAGAAGGATCGGCAATTGCAGGAATAGCAACTTCAATATTACGTTCTGGTGCCATTTCCATTAATTGTTTTAAATCTAATATCCCCAATTCATAAGCATTTTCTGCATTGGTTAAATTTAATTCGTTTGTAGCAACTTGCGCTTTAGATTGTGCCAGATCTGCCAATGTATTATTTCCTACATCAAACTGTTTTTGTGCAAAGTCTAATTGTTGCTTTGATAATTTTAACTGGTCTTTACTAGCTTTAATCAAATCCTGATTATTTAAAACTCTTAAATAAGTGCTTACGACTAAAAGACTTAAATCATTTTTAGTTTTAGCAATATTGCTAGAATCTGAAGCTAAAAAGGCTTTATTTTGTTTAATCTGATTCATTAAAGAACCTCCACCAAACAACACTATAGATGAATTTAAACGACCGTTTACTTGATCTACACTAGAGTTTATTAACCTACCAGTTTGCTGATCAAAAAACAAACCATATTGTCTGTTTGCTGATGCGCTGGAAGTTACGCTTGGATATAAAGCAAATTTAGACTGTGTTAAGTTTTGTTCAGAAATAGTTAATTGGTTTTGAGCTTGCTTAATTTGTAAATTGTTTTGTAAAGTTAAATTTACAGCTTGCTCTAAAGTTATTTTTTCTACTTCTTGAGCGTTTGTTACATTATAAGTTAATGCTAAAAAACACAAGCTAAAAAAGCTTAGCTTTAATTTATTTGCAATATACTTAGCAGTCATTTTATAATTTGTCATCTTTAATTTTGTTGTGCTATCAAATTTATCTTTACTTTAGTTCTTATTGCTATGTATTTAATAAAAACTCCGTTACTTTTAAAAAAACTTTATCCTAATTCTTTAATTTGGAACAAGCCAAGAGCAGATAAATCCATTTTTCTCACTTTTGACGACGGACCTACACCTATTGTTACACCATGGGTATTAAAAACTTTGAAAAAATTTAATGCCAAAGCTACATTTTTTTGCATTGGAGATAATATAAATAAAAATTATAAGATTTTTGAGCAGCTTAAAGCAAATGGACATGCCATTGGCAACCATACTTACAACCATTTAAAAGGGTGGAGAACAGATGATGAAACTTACTTAGCCAATATTAAAAAATGCCAAGAACTAACCCAAACTCATTTATTTAGACCACCTTACGGAAGAATAAAAAAATCTCAGATAAAAATGATTTTATCAGAGAAGCAAGAACAAAGAGCCAAGAGTAAAGACAGCTTGCAAAATCCATGTACCTTTAACCCTAAGCCTCCAACCTCAATAATTATGTGGGATGTGTTGAGTGGCGACTTTGATACTTCCCTTTCGCCAGAAAAATGTTTAAAGAATGTTTTAAAGCATACAGAAAACGGTTCTATAGTAGTTTTTCATGATAGTTTAAAAGCTTGGGACAGGTTAGAATATGTTTTGCCGAAAGCATTAGAAGTTTGGCAAAATGAAGAATATGAATTTAAAACTCTGTGAATTCCAAAATTATCTAATAAAAAATACTATTTGCTAAATCTTATTGCCTAGTAATCAATCAATTTATTAATAAAATTTCAAAATATTCACTTTAATTTTTAATTAATAAATAATATATATCCTATATTATTGAAATTTTATTAAAAGTAAATTTTTCTCCTACCAACGCAAACTATGTTTACTTTTATTTTGTTTAACTTTTATATTAAAATAATTAAACAAAATAAATTCAAACGTCATGAGCTTAACAACATTAAACTTTCTGTCAATCCCAGCAGGGGATTCAGCAGCATTAGACAGAATCATCAATGGTGATCCTATTGCTATAACCTTTTTTATAGGGTACATGGCTATGCTTGCATCTTCAGTATTTTTCTTCTTTGAAAGAAGTTCTGTAGATCCTAAGTGGAAAATTTCTCTTTTAGTTTCGGCATTAATTACCGGAATTGCAGCGGTACATTATTACTACATGAGAGATTTTTACCTTGCAACAGGCGATAGCCCAACAGCTTTCCGTTACGTAGATTGGACCTTAACAGTTCCGTTGATGTGCGTTGAGTTTTATTTATTAACTAAGCCATTTGGAGCAAAAGCTGCTACCTTAGTTAAATTAATTATTGGTTCTGCAGCCATGTTAATTTTTGGTTTCATTGGAGAAACTTCAGGTATTGAAAATAACGTAATGTGGGGAATACTTTCTACTTTAGGTTATTTATACATTGTATATGAAGTTTTTGCAGGTGATGTAGCTAAATTGACAAAACAATCTAACAGCCCTGCTTTAGCAAAAGCAATGTTCTTATTAAAGATTTTCATCACTTTAGGATGGTCTATTTACCCAATTGGTTACATGGTATTACCAGGAAACTTATTAGCTGGAGCGTTTGAAGTAAGTTCAATCGACTTATTTTACAACTTAGCTGATGCTATTAACAAAATTGGTTTTGGATTAGTCATCTATTCAGTAGCTATTTCAGAAACAGCTAAAGCAAAAGGTGTAACTGCATAACTAAATGCAAACCTGCCTAATAAGTATTATTAAGTATTTAAGTTTAAAGTCAAAGTATAGTTTTACAATCATACTTTGACTTTATTGTTTTTAGTCCATTAAATTCAAATTGTCAATGCAAAACAAACCCGTAAAGTTTTACAATTTCACCATTGTTGGCGCTGGTGCATCTGGATTATGGATGGCTTATTCCCTTTTAAAACAAGGATTGTTAGAAAATAAAACCTTAATTATTATTGAAAATGATAAGAAAAAAGCAAACGATAGAACCTGGTGCTATTGGGCAAAAGAAAAGTTAACTCACCATCCTTTAGAAAGTAAAATTTGGTCTTACTCTCAAAATGCCTCAAAACACAATAAAAACGGAAACTTATACCCTTATAATTATTATCACATTGCAAGCAACGATTTTTATACTCAAATAAAAGCCGAGTTAAATCAATCTAAAAATATATACTGGCTCTATTCTACCTACCAATCTAATTTTAACGGCGAGGTAAAAACTGCTGATGGCTTGTGGAAAACCGATAAACTTTTTCTCTCTAGCGTTTCTAAAAGTCAAAACATTTTTAATGATAATGACTTAAAAAGTTATTTAAATAACCACAGCGATAAACATATTTTACTTTGGCAATCTTTTATAGGGTGGAGAATTAAAACAAAAAAACCTGTTTTTGATGAATCCAAAATGACCATGATGAATTTTGATATTCCTCAAAATGGGCACACTCAGTTTGTTTACGAATTGCCATTTACACCACAAGAATCTTTAATAGAATTAACAAGATTTTCTAAAGAAAAGTTGACTATACCAGAGGCTCAAACTATTTTAAAAGATTATCTAACAAAATTCAACTGCGAATACAACATACAAAATATAGAAATTGGTGCAATCCCGATGACTACACATTTTGACAATAAAAGAAAGTTTATCAGTAAAGATGAAACCGTAATTTATTTAGGCACAATAGCTGGGGCATTAAAACCAACAACCGGTTATGGTTTTAAAAATATGGCCAATTATGCTCAACAATTAGCATTTGCCATATCTAAAAATGCTAATTTACCAACACATCATCGTAAATGGCGTTTTAAGGTTTATGATATTTTATTACTACAGATTCTTGATCAAAATCCTGATAGAGGTAAAGAAATATTTCAAACACTTTTTAAAACACAAACTACACCTAAAATACTGCGGTTCTTAGACGAAAAAACCACTATCTGGGAAGAAATCTCTATTTTTTCTAAATTACCGATATTATTATTTTTAAACTCTCTATTAAAATATATTTTCAGATAAATGTCGTACACCAATTCCATTTTATTTAAAGTTCAAATAATTGCGCAAGTAGCAATTATTTTAATTTTTTTTTCTTTTAATTTTGGGGCTAATTTACAAGCAGTTGTTTGTGGTATTTTATTATGCCTAATTGGTATTCCTCATGGCGCTAATGATCACCTTTATCGTAAAGATAAAACTGTAATAGGTATGCTAAAATTTCTTAGTGTTTATTTGGGAACTATGTCTCTTTATATAATATTATGGTACTTGATACCCATTTTGGCTTTAATTCTATTCTTTTTAGTTTCATTCCATCATTTTGGACAGTCAAATTTTGAAAACGATAAAGTTTGGTACTCCCCTTCTATTTTGTGGGGAATTATATTGATTGTATTTCCTGTTATTATTCATTTTGAAGAGGCCATCTTAATCTTCAAATCTATGGTTGGCTTAGGAGATTTTAATCAATTAATTTTCGATTCTAATTTTACTTGGCCTAACATTTGGCAATCTATAAGTTTGATTCTAATTAGCGTAATTTATTTATTCGCTTTATTAAAATATCAAAAACAGCACTTTATTTCATACTTTTTACAATTTCTACTGGTAAGTATTTGGTATTTTATTACTCCATTATTATTTGGTTTTATTGTGGTTTTTTGTCTTTGGCACTCTATGCAATCTATTAACCATCAATTAACTTTTTTCACAAGTAATTTTAAAAAGAAGAAAGAAAATTTCTTTATTGCTTGTTTACCCTTCAGTCTAACTTCTTTGTTAGGATTTGCTGCTTATTTATACTTTTTTAGTTTTAATATAGGAACTTCCTTTATATTACTATCACTAATCACACTTCCTCATGTGCTGGTTATGCACAAGCTTTACGAGAGCAAATAGCAATAAACAAAAAATCAAATCCTTTTAGTGTGCTACTCAAGCATCAATTAAATTTTAGCATATCACAATTTCACTATTACAGAAACCTTAAATTTTTAAACTGTAATTGCGTTAACGACAGAAACGGCAGCTTTTTTTGCTCTTACCAGTTAGCAAATAGCAAAAAAACTACAGTGTATGGCGTGTTAAAACGCCCAAAAAACTAAAAATCTAAATAGACTTGCAATTTGAATTTATTTCCATAAAACTATTTTTAAGTCCCCAATCTCCCCTTTATAAACAAATTTGAAATACTTTACACTAATATAGAACATGGCAACACATTTTTTTATAAATTAGCCGTTAAATTAATATTCGTACATAAAACCAAAAAAACCCATAAAATAATGGCTTTTGATTTCGACATGATTGAAAAGGTTTACGCAAACTTTGGTAGCAGAATAGAAGCTGCCCGTAAAGTTGTAGGTAAACCATTAACCCTTACAGAAAAAATATTATACGCCCACCTTTGGGATGGCGCCGCACAAGAAACCTACGAAAGAGGTGTTTCTTATGTAGATTTTGCACCAGACCGTGTGGCTATGCAAGATGCAACTGCACAAATGGCTTTGTTACAATTTATGCAGGCTGGCAGAAGTAAAGTTGCTGTGCCTTCAACCGCACATTGTGACCACTTAATACAAGCTAAAGTTGGTGCAGAAACTGATTTAAATAAAGCAAACACAGAAAGTAAAGAAGTTTTTGATTTCTTAGGTTCTGTATCTAACAAATATGGTATTGGTTTTTGGAAACCAGGTGCTGGTATTATTCACCAAGTAGTTTTAGAAAATTATGCTTTCCCTGGCGGCATGATGATTGGTACCGATTCTCATACAGTTAACGCTGGTGGTTTAGGAATGCTAGCTATAGGTGTTGGTGGTGCTGATGCTTGCGATGTAATGGCTGGTTTACCATGGGAGCTTAAATTCCCTAAATTAATAGGTATTAAATTAACCGGAAAATTAAGCGGTTGGACAGCTCCTAAAGATGTTATTTTAAAAGTTGCTGGTATTTTAACTGTAAAAGGTGGTACTGGTGCAATTGTAGAATATTTTGGCGAAGGTGCTATTGCGATGTCTTGTACTGGTAAAGGTACAATTTGTAATATGGGTGCCGAGATTGGTGCTACAACATCAACTTTTGGTTACGATGAATCTATGGAGCGTTACCTACGTTCTACCAACCGTAATGATGTTGCTGATGCTGCAAACGCGGTTAAAGAACATTTAACTGGAGATGATGAAGTTTACGCAAACCCAGAATTATATTTTGACCAAGTAATTGAGATTGATTTATCAACACTTGAACCACATTTAAACGGTCCGTTTACACCAGATTTGGCTACGCCAGTTTCAGAAATGAAAGCTGCTGCTGCTGCACACGATTGGCCTTTGACAGTAGAATGGGGTTTAATTGGTTCTTGTACAAACTCTTCTTACGAAGATTTATCAAGAGCAGCTTCTATTGCAAAACAGGCAATTGATAAAGGTTTAGGTACAAAATCATCTTTCGGTATTAATCCAGGGTCTGAGCAAGTACGTTACACTGCGGATAGAGACGGTTTATTAAAAACTTTCACAGATTTAGACGCTACCATTTTCACCAACGCTTGTGGCCCATGTATTGGTATGTGGGACAGAGTAGGTGCCGAAAAACAAGAAAGAAACACCATTGTACATTCTTTTAACAGAAACTTTGCTAAAAGAGCAGATGGTAACCCAAATACATGTGCATTTGTAGCATCGCCAGAAATGGTTGCAGCTATTGCTATATCTGGAAGGTTAGATTTTAACCCATTAACAGATACTTTAACCAACGATAAAGGCGAACAAGTAAAATTAGACGCACCAGTTGGAGATGAATTACCATTAAAAGGTTTTGATGTTGAAGACGCTGGCTACCAAGCTCCTGCCGAAGATGGTTCTGGCGTTGAAGTAATTGTTTCTCCAACATCGCACCGTTTACAATTGTTAGAGCCATTTACAGAATGGGAAGGAACAGACCTTAAAGGCTTAAAATTATTAATTAAAGCTAAAGGAAAGTGTACTACAGATCATATTTCTATGGCTGGCCCATGGTTAAAATTCCGTGGTCACTTAGATAACATTTCTAACAACATGTTAATTGGTGCCGTTAATTATTTTAACGAAAAAACCGACAATGTTAAAAACCAATTAACTGGCGAATACGGACCTGTACCTGCAACACAAAGAGAATACAAAGCAGCAGGGATTGGCAGTATTGTAGTGGGTGACGAAAACTATGGCGAGGGTTCTTCTAGAGAGCATGCAGCTATGGAGCCTCGTTTCTTAGGTGTTAGGGCGGTATTGGTAAAATCTT
This sequence comes from Pedobacter alpinus, assembly GCF_042684645.1. Classification (NCBI taxonomy): domain Bacteria; kingdom Pseudomonadati; phylum Bacteroidota; class Sphingobacteriia; order Sphingobacteriales; family Sphingobacteriaceae; genus Pedobacter; species Pedobacter alpinus. Next base: position 957 of record NZ_JBHULV010000046.1, on the reverse strand, counting down.
TTGCCCGTATTCACGAAACAAACCTGAAGAAACAAGGAATGTTGGGTTTAACATTTGTTGACACTGCAGATTACGATAAAATACAAGAAGATGATACCATTGAAATTAACGGTTTAACAACTTTTACTCCAGGTAAACCTTTAGAAATTGTTTTAAACCATGCCGATGGTAGCGTTGAGAAATTTAACGTAAACCATACCTATAACGCTCAACAAATTGAGTGGTTTAAAGCAGGTGCGGCACTTAATATTATCCGTAAAAACATAGTAGCTTAATAGCTTTAAAACTAATGATAAAACCTCGTTGATATTTTCGGCGAGGTTTTTTTATGTGCTTGTTTTTGATTGGGAAGAACAATGACTTGTGCTTTCTATAGAAGCCTGTCCCGGCTATTCACTGCAAATCCTCGCTGCGTTACACTCGCTGTGGGTTTTCCGTTGCTATCCGGCTTAGGTAGGTATGCTTATGCATGTAAGGATTATATAAATGGATAGCTAGTTTGCACTTTTATTTGTTCAATTATAATATATTAGATGAAAATAGAGATAAGTTATAAAACACCTTTATGGTTAGTTGTTTAGCTTGTTTGCAACATGGGCTTATTGCAGATATATTTAGGTTAGCAACGAATATAATAGAAAGACACGCAGGCAATACTAAATTTAAAAAATGAAACACAAGAGATTGACACTTTTAATATTTGGAATTTTACTTTTAGGCTGTAGTCAACCCGACAAAAAAACGAATTCCTGTACAAAAGAAATATCTTCCACTTCTATAGGCAATAAAGAGGGAATTCAGAATCTTATTCGCGAAACACTTAATTGGGCGAAATCCCAAAATTCCATCGACTTACTACCGACAATCACTGACCCTAAAGACAGCATTTATATCATATCTGTCCGAACAATTTCCGATTTCGTAAAACGGAATTATTAACTAATTGATTTACAGTTA